>NZ_JACNDE010000030.1:0-86928 GCF_017351415.1 Pseudomonas sp. FW305-25
TGGGATCGCATAACCTTCTGTAGGAGCGAGCTTGCTCGCGATAAGGATTCAACATACGAAGTTCACATGTTCGCCCACGTGCAGGTTCAGCTGCTGTTCATCGGCAATGCCGGCAGCCACCCGCGCCAGTCGCTGCACCGGTTCGACCCGCTCTGGTGCAAGGCTGTCGGTGGAGTGGCTGAAGTGTTCCAAGGTCAGCCCGGGCGGGCTTTGCGGTTCATTCACCAGGGTCCAGCGCAAGGTGCTGCCTTGCAGCGCGTCGAGGATGGCTTCGGCCGTCTGGCGGTGTGGGTAGCCTTCCATCTCCGGCTGGTCCAGCACCTCGAAATGCCCCACCAGGAACAGGCGCCGGACGCCCGCGACCTGCATGCCAGCGATCAGCGCTTCGACCGCGCGAAGTTGCTCCCGGGGTTCGAGCAGCAGGTTTTCCTGCTGTTCAAGGCCCATGGGCAGCCCCGGAGCATCCAGCAGGCAGGCCACCACGTCGCCTCCGGCCACGCTTTGCCTGACCCGCTCGGCATCGAACAGGTCCCCGCATTTGGTGCGCAAACCGGGAAGGGGGGCGAGGGCCGTCAGGTCGTCGAGAATGGCGATGACTTCATGCTGGCGTCGCAGGAATTCCGCCATCAGCGCGCTGCCCAGGCTGCTCATGGCACCGTAGAGCACCAGTTTGACCACCGGGGTTTCGGCATTTTTCATGGCGCGGCCCGTTTCTTTACACTGGTAAGGTTATGACCTGTGGGCTGTTGCCAGGGTTCGACTTTGTCATGAGAGGTTCCATGCAACGCATCAAGGGCTATCACGCCCATGTCTATTTCGACGCCAGCACCATCGACCAGGCGCGGGCCCTGTGCGAGCAGGCGGCGCAATTGTTTCCGTTGAAGATGGGGCGGGTGCATGAACGGCCGGTCGGCCCGCACCCGGACTGGAGCTGCCAGCTGGCGTTCGAGCCGCAATACCTGGGCGAGGTGTTGCCGTGGCTGGCGCTCAATCGCAACGGGCTGGTGGTATTCCTGCACCCCGATACCGGGGACGACCTGAAGGATCACACGGAGCATGCGGTCTGGATGGGGGCGATCCGTCCGCTGGACCTGTCGATTTTTTGAGGTTTTTCGCGAGCACGCTCGCTCCTACAAGGCCAGGCGCTTTCTGTAGGAGCGAGCTTGCTCGCGATGGCATCCTCTCAAGCGCCATCAGCCCCCGATCAATACAACACGCCATCGAGGATCTCGTAGACGATCCCCGTGCCCACCGCGATCAGCACGATATCGGCACCCATGCGCCGCCATTCATAACCCGGGTAGTACGGCAGGTGCGCCAGGGCGCGGTTGTCCAGGCGTTCGCCGTAGTAGCCGCGGGGCAGCGGCTGGCCGCGCACCAGATGGATGCCGTGGGGCGGTGGCGCGCCGCGTACGAAGTAGGCGTGGTTATCGCGAATGGTCTCGCGCACCGGGCCGAAATCCCGGGGCGGGCCGCCGCGACGATCGGCCTGCGGGCCGCGATGCTCATCGCCCCGATTATCTCCTCGATTGTCGTAGCGACCCGGTTGCGGGCCGCCGCGGTCGTGGTCGTCACGTGGGTCCGCGACCGCGTGCAGCAGCGGGCTGGCGCTGAGCATCAGCACGCCGAGACCGGCAATCAGGCGTTTGGGTATTTTCATCGGGTCTTCCTCAGAGCACGAACAACAAAAAGGGGCTCAGAACCTGGTTCTGAACCCCTTGGTCTTGCTGGTTAGTCTGTGGATGCCGAGGCTAATTCCTCTGTATCAGGAACTTTACCCTTGGTTGACACGGGCTTGACGCACCCCTTCGGCGAGGGAGGCGCAGAGGCTCAGCACACCATCCACAGCCTGCTCGGAACTGCTGGCATTGGCGATCTGGTCGATCAGCGCCGAACCTACCACCACACCGTCAGCCAGGCGGGCGATGGCCGCGGCCTGCTCCGGCGTGCGGATGCCGAAACCGATGCTGATCGGCAGGTCGGTGTGGCGACGCAGGCGGGTCACCGCCTCTTCCACGTGCTCCAGGGTGGCGGAACCGGCACCGGTCACACCGGCCACGGAGACGTAGTAGACGAAGCCCGAGCTGCCGTTCAGCACCTTCGGCAGGCGCGCGTCGTCGGTGGTCGGCGTGGTCAGGCGGATGAAGTCGATGCCGGCGGCCTGGGACGGGTCGCACAGCTCGGCGTTGTGCTCGGGCGGCATGTCGACCACGATCAGGCCGTCGACCCCGGCCTCCTTGGCTTCGGCGATGAAGCGCGGTACGCCGTAGTGGTGGATCGGGTTGAAGTACCCCATCAGCACCAGCGGCGTGTCGTTGTTGCCGACACGGAACTCGCGAACCATTTGCAGGGTTTTCGCCAGGTTCTGCTTGGCCTCCAGGGCGCGGATGTTGGCCAGCTGGATCGCCGGGCCGTCGGCCATCGGATCGGTGAAGGGCATGCCCAGTTCGATCACGTCGGCGCCGGCGGCCGGCAAGCCCTTGAGGATCGCCAGGGAGGCATCGTAGCCCGGGTCGCCGGCGGTGACGAAGGTCACCAGGGCGGCGCGGTTCTGTTGCTTAAGCTCGGCAAAGCGCGTTTGCAGGCGGCTCATCAGTGTTTCTCCTGCTGGGATTGCTCTTGTTGAGAGTGTTCCATGTGGTGCATCACGGTTTGCATGTCTTTGTCGCCGCGGCCCGAGAGGTTGACCACCATCAGGTGATCCTTGGGCAGGTTCGGCGCGCGCTTGAACACTTCGGCCAGGGCGTGGGCGCTTTCCAGGGCCGGGATGATGCCTTCCAGGCGGCAGCACTGGTGGAACGCGGCCAGGGCTTCGTCGTCGGTCACCGAGGTGTATTCGACACGGCCGATATCGTGCAACCAGGCGTGTTCAGGGCCGATGCCCGGGTAGTCGAGGCCGGCGGAAATCGAGTGAGCGTCGATGATCTGGCCATCCTCGTCCTGCAGCAGGAAGGTGCGGTTGCCATGCAGCACGCCTGGCAGGCCGCCGTTCAGGCTGGCCGCGTGCTTGCCGGTCTCGATGCCGTAGCCGGCGGCTTCGACGCCGATGATCTGCACGCTCTTGTCGTCGAGGAACGGATGGAACAGGCCCATGGCGTTGGAGCCGCCGCCGATGCACGCCACCAGGCTGTCCGGCAGGCGGCCTTCCTGGGCTTGCAGCTGCTCGCGGGTTTCCTTGCCGATCACGGCCTGGAAGTCGCGGACCATGGCGGGATAAGGGTGCGGACCGGCCACGGTGCCGATCAGGTAGAAGGTGCTGTCGACGTTGGTCACCCAGTCACGCAGGGCTTCGTTCATCGCGTCCTTCAGGGTGCCGGTGCCGGCGACCACCGGGATCACTTCGGCGCCCAGCAGCTTCATGCGGAACACGTTGGCCTGCTGGCGCTCGATGTCGGTGGTGCCCATGTAGATCACGCAGTCCAGGCCGAAACGGGCCGCCACGGTGGCGGTGGCCACGCCGTGCATGCCGGCGCCGGTCTCGGCGATGATGCGTTTCTTGCCCATGCGCCGCGCCAGGAGGATCTGGCCGATGCAGTTGTTGATCTTATGCGCGCCGGTGTGGTTCAGCTCTTCGCGCTTGAGGTAGATCTTGGCGCCGCCGCAGTGCTCGGTCAGGCGCTCGGCGAAATACAGTGGGCTTGGACGGCCGACGTAGTCGCGCTGGAAGTAGGCCAGTTCCTTGAGGAACTCCGGATCTTGCTTGGCCGCTTCGTATTCGCGGGCTAGGTCGAGGATCAGCGGCATCAGGGTTTCGGCGACGTAACGGCCGCCGAACGCGCCGAACAGGCCGTTGGCATCAGGACCGTTGCGCAGGTTGGTCTGGTTCATGGGGCGCTCCCGGTGATTCGTCAAAAGGGTGAATGCTGGAAAGACAATGGCGTTCACTCTACCCCCTGACGTCCCAGGCTGAAAACCGATAAGATCGCCACAACCTGTCAGGAAAACTCACATATTCCATGAGCCACGACCTGCCCCCGCTGAACGCCCTCCGGGCCTTCGAAGCCACCGCCCGCCTGAACAGCGTCAGTCTGGCGGCCGAACAGCTGCACGTCACCCATGGTGCGGTCAGCCGCCAGTTGAAGGTGCTCGAAGAGCATCTTGGGGTGAGCCTGTTCGTCAAGGAAGGGCGCGGCCTTAAACTCACAGATGCCGGTGTGCGCCTGCGCGATGCCAGCAGCGATGCCTTCGAGCGCCTGCGCACGGTCTGCGCCGAGCTGAGCCAGAGCACCGCCGATGCGCCCTTCGTGCTCGGCTGTTCCGGCAGCCTGCTGGCGCGCTGGTTCATTCCGCGCCTGGGGCGGCTGAATGCCGACCTGCCGGACCTGCGCCTGCACCTGTCGGCCGGCGAAGGCGATCTCGACCCGCGCCGTCCGGGGCTGGACGCCTTGCTGGTATTCGCCGAGCCGCCGTGGCCGGCGGACATGCAGGTCTTTGAGCTGGCCAGCGAGCGCATCGGCCCGGTGCTCAGCCCGCGCTACGGCCGTTACGAGCAGTTGCGCGAGGCGCCGGCCAGTGCGCTGCTCAACGAGACGTTGCTACAGACCACCTCGCGCCCGCAGGCCTGGCCCAGCTGGGCACGGCAGAACGGCATCGACGCCGGGGCGCTGAAGTTCGGCCAGGGTTTCGAGCATTTGTATTATTTGCTGGAGGCCGCGGTGGCCGGGCTGGGCGTGGCGATCGCACCGCAGCCGCTGGTGGCCGAGGACCTGCGTGCCGGACGCCTGGTTGCCCCGTGGGGTTTCTGTGAAACCCCGGGGCAACTGGCATTGTGGCTGCCCAAGCGCGCCGCGGACGGGCGCGCCCGGCAACTGGCGCAGTGGCTCAGCAACGAGCTGCGCCAGACGCCTTAATTGCCGCGCTTGCACAGCAGGTAGGCAGCCAGCAGGCCCAGCGCGCCCACGGCGACGCCGGCGGTGGTCCAGGGGTGCTGCTGGGCGTAGTCGCGGGTGGCGATCCCGGTTTCACGGGTTTTCACTTTGACTTCTTCATAGGCATCGCTGAGCAGGCTGCGCGAATGTCTCAGCGCGCTCTCGGCGTTGCTTTTCAGCGCCTTGAGGGTTTTGCGCGATTCGTCCGAAGCGTCGTCCTTGAGGCTCTCCAGGGACTTGAGCAGACTTTCGATCTCGGCTTCCATGCTTTCCAATGAGGCTTTGCGTAACGAAGTGTTGGCCATGGTGGCTCTCCTGCATTGTTGATTGAGGGTCTGTAGGGTCCGACTGCGCGGCCTGGCGAAAGTGCATTAAATCTGCATGACGATGGGCCGGGGCTTATTCCAGTGTTGCTGGTAATCGCTGCTAGGCTTTGATCTACCTCATAAGGAGAGCGCGCCATGTCTGATCATCACACCTACAAGAAAGTCGAACTGGTCGGTTCGTCCCCTAGCAGCATCGAAGACGCCATCAACAATGCGCTGGCCGAAGCCAGCAAAAGCATCCAGCACCTGGAGTGGTTCGAGGTCACGGAAACCCGTGGGCATATCAAGGATGGCAAGGCCGCGCATTTCCAGGTCACGCTCAAAGTCGGTTTCCGCATTGCCAACAGCTGAACCTGGGCTAGGCTGTTGAACTTGTGCGCTGGCCGATTGCCATAGGGAATGGCAAAGCGCTATATCTGCCTCGATGCCGAACAAGCCGGGGCTTGACGCTTATTTGATTCGACCAGGGAATGTGACCGATGAAAAAACAGGTAATGGCTTTAGTGTTGTTGAGTGTCGCGGGAACAGCCCTTGCTGCCGGCAAGCCATGCGAAGAGCTGAAAAGCGAAATCGCCGCGAAGATCGACGCCAAAGGCGCGTCGGGTTATTCGCTGGAAATTGTCGAAAAAGGCAGCGCGACTGACGGCAAAGTGGTCGGTACCTGCGAAGGCGGTACCAAGGAAATCGTCTACAAGCGTGGCTGAGCCCTTGTAGCAATGAACAAAGCCGACGCGCTGCGTCGGCTTTTTTGTGCCCGGCGTTTAGCCAGGCCAGGCGTGCCCCTGTAGCCGCTGCCGCAGGCTGCGATCGCGACCGAAGGGCGCGCAAGGCCTCTGGATCACCCAATCCCTTCGGCCCGATTGCAGACTCAACCCTTCATCACTTGCGCCAGCAATTCGTAGGAATGCAGGCGGTCGGCGTGCTCGTACAGGTCGCAGGTGAAGATCAGTTCATCGGCGCCGGTCTGTTCGATCAGCACTTCGAGCTTGGCGCGGATCTTCGCCGGGCTGCCGATCATGGCCAGGCCGAGGAAGCTGCCCACCGCCTCTTTTTCATGGGGCAGCCACAGGCCGTCCATGCTCTTCACCGGTTTGCGCTGCACCAGGCTCTGGCCGCGCATCAGCGCGAGGATCCGCTGGTACACCGAGGTCGCCAGATAGTCGGCCTGTTCGTCGGTATCGGCCGCCACCAGCGGCACGCCGAGCATCACGTAAGGCTTGTCGAGCACGGCCGAAGGCTTGAAGTGATTGCGGTACACGCGAATCGCCTCGTGCATGTAGCGCGGTGCGAAATGTGAGGCGAAGGCGTAAGGCAAGCCGCGCTCGCCGGCCAGTTGCGCACTGAACAGGCTCGAGCCCAGCAACCACACCGGCACCTGGGTACCTGTTCCTGGCACCGCGATCACCCGTTGTTCCGGGGTGCGTGGGCCGAGGTAGGCCATCAGTTCGGCCACGTCTTCAGGGAAGTCGTCGGCGCTGCCGGAACGTTCGCGGCGCAGGGCGCGGGCGGTCATCTGGTCCGACCCCGGCGCGCGGCCCAGGCCCAGGTCGATACGCCCCGGATACAGGCTTTCCAGGGTGCCGAACTGCTCGGCGATCACCAGCGGCGCATGGTTGGGCAGCATCACGCCGCCGGAGCCGACGCGAATGCTCGAGGTGCCGCCGGCCAGGTAGCCCAGCAGCACCGAGGTCGCGGAGCTGGCGATACCGTCCATGTTGTGGTGTTCGGCGACCCAGAAGCGGGTGTAGCCGAATTTCTCTACATGGCGGGCCAGGTCCAGGGAATTACGCAGCGATTGCGCCGGGCTGCCGTCCTCGCGCACGGGGACCAGGTCGAGGGTGGAAAACTTAACGTCGGACAGTGGTTTCATGAACCTGCTTCTCCTTTGGTGTGCAGGCCTTTGTCATGAGCCAAAACCTGCCGAATGCTGTAAGCCTGTTTCATGCAATGTGGGCATATACCCGAGTTTCAATAGCCAGGCTGAATTTGCTGTCCGGACAAACGGCGGATTCAGACAGGATGAACTTCGCCGGTCCTTCTATCCTCTAGAACCCTGAGTAGCAGAAAACCACAAGGGCGCGGCCTTTCGCGCCCGTTCTCGAGGAGACAGACATGAGCATCATCAAGAAAGCATCGGCTCACTGGGAAGGCGACCTGAAAACTGGCATTGGCTCGATTTCCACGGAAACCGGGGTACTGCGCGATGCCCCTTACGGCTTCAAGGCGCGTTTCGAGGGCGGCAAGGGCACCAACCCGGAAGAACTGATCGGCGCCGCGCACGCGGGGTGTTTTTCCATGGCCTTCTCGATGATTCTCGGCGAGGCCGGGCTCAAGGCTGACAGTATCGACACTAATGCCGAAGTGACGCTGGACCAGGTCGATGGCGGTTTTGCGATCACCGCGGTGCACCTGATCCTCAAGGCGAAGATTCCCGGCGCCAGCCAGCAGCAGTTCGATGAGCTGAGCAAGAAGGCCAAGGAAGGTTGCCCGGTGTCCAAGGTGCTGAATGCCAGGATCAGCCTGGATGCGACGCTGCTTAGCTGACGGTGTTTTAACCTGCCCTATCGCTTCGCGAGCCAGCTCGCTCACGCCTTCGAACCCATAGGCGCGAACTGGCTCGCGATTGCACCCCTGCCGAAACTCCCGCACCCGATATGCGCGGCGTCAGAACTCGCTTCATGAAAATGTGGTCGAATGCACGACTGCAGGCTCAGCCCATGACCATGGGCGCTGCATCAAAGGGAGCTCCACATCATGAAACGTTTTGCCCTGGCAGTTGTTTGTTGCGCGCTGGCCACCTCGGCCCTGGCGGCTCCGAAGGATTGCGAAGAACTCAAGAAAGAGATTGAAATCAAGATCCAGGCCAACGCCGTGCCCTCCTACACCCTGGAGATTGTCAGCAAGGAGGAAGCCGAAAAGCACGACGTGGCCATGGTGGTCGGTACCTGTGAAAACGGCACCAAGGCAATCATCTATCAGCGCAACGACAGCTGATCGTTCAGATCACGCAGTTGACCCTATGGTCTTCGGCCAGCAGCTCACGCTTGGCGTTGTACAGCCGGGCACTGGGAGTGAAACCCAGCGAGCGGGCTTCCAGCAGGTAACGCTGGCCGGCTTCGAAATGGTCGTAGCGCACGCTCAGGTAGCACAGGCGCTCGGCCGGATCGTTCATCATGCCGAGGCGCCCGCTGAACACCTCGAAATCGAAACGCACCATCAACTCATGGCTGCCCGGGGTGACCTGGAAATAGCGGCCGTCGGTCAGGCGCTGGTTGTCCAGGCGCTCGGCCATCAGCAGCTTGCCGCCCGGCGTCGGGGTGGCGAAATCGACCCAGGCCTGTTGCGGGTCCACCGCCGGCAGGGGGCTGGAGCAGGCAACGAGGCCGGTCAGGGCAAGCAGCAGCAAGGGTTGGCGCATGAGGTCGGGCCGTCCGGGGAAAGGCCTCAAGCATAGCGCCGATCAGGTGCGCTGGCAGCCCGCCGGTTGGCCGGTACCCACCAGATTGCGCTGCTGGTCATAGAGCTTGGCCCAGGGCCGGAAGCCGATATTGCCGGTCTGCAACTGATAGCGCTGGCCGGCGTTGAAGTCCTTGTATTTCACATTCAGCTGGCAGTCGCGCCACAGCGGTTCGCTGTCCGGGCCAATGTTGGTGGGCTCCACGGCGAACTGGTAGCGCACCTTCAGCTCATGGTTGCCGGGCTGGACCTCGAAATATCGGCGGTCCACCCAGGCCTTTTCGTCGACCTCCAGCGCCTGCAGGGCGGTGTCCTGGTGGGTGTCGAGGTCGATCCAGGCTTGCGTCGGATCGGGGGCGGGCAATCCGGCACAGCCGCTCAAGGTCAAGAGTCCGGTGGTCAGCAGCAACACGCGCATAGCGAAACTCCAGGCAGGCGAGATAGTCTTGGGGGCAGACTCTCGAAGGATGATTCGATTTGATTAGGCCGCGTTCAAGCCATGGGTTACTTGATCATCTTTTGCGCTTTTTGTTTCCGGGCTTGCTGCTTTTGTCGCTCAACGGTTGTTCCAGCGTGGGTTACTACGGCCAGCTGGCCAGTGGCCAATGGCAGCTGTTGCAGGCCCGCACGCCGGTCGAACAGGTCATCGCCGACCCGGCTCGCGACCCGTTATTGCGCGCCCATCTGGCCCAGTCGCAGAAGGCCCGGCTTTTTGCCAGCCAGCACCTGCACCTGCCGGACAACCAGAGTTATCGCCTCTACGCCGACATCGGCCGGCCCTACGTGGTGTGGAATGTGTTCAGCACCCCCGAGTTTTCCCTGAGCCCCAAGACCCACTGCTTCCCGATTGCCGGCTGCGTGGCCTATCGCGGCTACTACAGCCAGGGCGCGGCCCGGGGCGAGGCGGCCTTGCAGAAACAGCAGGGCATGGATGTGGCCATCGGTGGGGTGGAGGCCTACTCGACCCTGGGCTGGTTCAATGACCCGATCCTCAGTTCGATGCTGCATTGGGGCGACGAGCGCCTGGCGACCCTGATCTTCCACGAGCTGGCCCATCAGCGCTTTTATGTGAAGGACGACACCGAGTTCAACGAATCCTTCGCCACCTTCGTCGAGCAGGAAGGCACCCGGCAATGGCGCGCGGCCCGCGGCCTGGCGCCGGCCAGCGATGCCCTGGTGAAGCAGAAGGACCAGTTCATCCAGCTGATCCTCGATACCCGCCAGCGCCTGGAACGCCTGTATGCCCTGCCACTGCCAACCGAGCAGATGCGCCAGCGCAAGGCCGCCGAATTCGAACAGCTGCGCCGGGATTACCGGCAGCTGAAGGACAGCCAATGGCATGGCGACTCGCGCTACGACTTCTGGATCAACACCCCGCTGAACAATGCCAGGCTGCTGCCTTTTGGCCTGTACGACCAGTGGGTACCGGCATTCGCCGCCTTGTTCAAGCAGGTGAACGGGGATTGGCCGGCGTTTTACCGGGCCGTGGAGAAGCTTGGCGCGCTGCCGGCTGAAAAGCGCAAGGCGGCGTTGCAAGCCTTGATGGGCGGCGCCTGAAAGCAAGCCTTCGCGGGCAAGCCTCGCTCCTACACCAAACTCTGCATATCGGCGTAGGAGCGAGGCTTGCCCGCGAAGGCGTCTCGCCAGACACATCCCGAACAACAGCCAACCACCGTCCCCTCCTTCTTCGATCTAGCCTTGAAAGCACGATCAAGGAGGATCGCCCATGCCCCGCAAATATCACGCTCACCGCCTGCGCAGCGGACGTTACTCGCAGCCTGGTCAAATCTATGTCCTCACCTCCGTCACGCAAAACCGGGAACCGCTATTCAGCGACTTCCACTCGGGCCGCCTGGTCGTGGCTGCGTTCAAGCAGGCCGAACGGGAGCAGTTCGTCTGCTCACTGGCCTTTGTCGTCATGCCCGATCATTTTCACTGGTTGGTCGAGCTGCGTGACACGACGTTGCCCGTGTTAATGGGCAGGACCCGCTCGCGCATTTGCGTATCGGTGAACCGCCAGCGACAACGCAAAGGGGCGGTGTGGCAACGTGGCTACCATGATCGGGGCATTCGCAAGACGGAGGATCTGCAGGCCGTGGCGCGGTATATCGTGGCCAACCCGTTACGCGCGGGGTTGGTGAGGAGGGTGGGCGATTATTCGCTTTGGGATGCGATCTGGGTTTGACGTTCTGGCCTCTTCGCGGGCAAGCCTCGCTCCTGTGGGAGGAGAAGCCCGCGATGGCCGGTGGCTCAGCGCTGCAGGAACGCCTGATGCAGCTCATCCAGGGTCTGGAAGTGGTAGGCCGGGGCCTCGGCGCTCAGTTCTTCGTGGCTGCCGAAGCCATAACCCACCGCCGCCGCATCCAGCCCGTTACGGCGGGCGCCGATCAGGTCGTGCTTGCGGTCGCCGATCATCAGGGTATCGCTCGGGTCCAGGCCTTCTTCGCTGACCAGGTGGCGGATCAGCTCGACCTTGTCGGTGCGGGTGCCGTCCAGTTCGCTGCCGTAGATCACCTTGAAGTGCCGGGCGAAATCGAAGTGCCGGGCGATCTCGCGGGCGAACACCCATGGCTTGGAGGTCGCGATGTACAGCTGGCGGCCTTGCCCGCCGAGGGTTTCCAGCAGGGGCGTGACGCCGTCGAACACGCGGTTCTCATACAGGCCGGTGACCTTGAAACGCTCGCGGTAGAAATTCACCGCCTCCCAGGCCCTGGCTTCGTCGAAGCCGTAGAACTGCATGAACGCCTGCAGCAGCGGCGGACCGATGAAGTGTTCCAGCTTGCTCAGGTCGGGTTCGTCGATGCCCAGCTTGCCGAGGGCGAACTGGATCGAGCGGGTGATGCCTTCACGCGGGTCGGTCAGGGTGCCATCGAGGTCGAACAGAACGGTTTGGTAATGCATGGGGATTCCTGGGCAGTGGGTCGGGGGCTCAAGCCTGGTCGTAGCCTTCGGCCAGGTGCAGGTCCTTGAGCTTCACGTAGTTGGCGGCGCTGTAGGTGAAGAAGGCACGCTCCTTGTCGGTCAGCGGGCGGGCCTGTTTTACCGGGCTGCCGACATAGAGGAAGCCGCTTTCCAGGCGTTTGCCCGGCGGCACCAGGCTGCCGGCGCCGACGATCACATCGTCTTCCACCACCGCGCCGTCCATGACGATGCTGCCCATGCCGATCAGCACCCGGCTGCCGACGCTGCAACCGTGCAGCATCACCTTGTGGGCGATGGTCACGTCGTCGCCGATCAGCAGCGGGAAGCCGTCCGGGTTGAAGGGGCCGGCGTGGGTGATGTGCAGCACGCTGCCGTCCTGCACGCTGGTGCGGGCGCCGATGCGGATGCGGTGCATGTCGCCGCGGATCACCGTCAGTGGCCAGACCGAGCTGTCGGCGCCGATTTCGACGTCGCCGATCACCACCGCCGAACGGTCGACGAAGGCCCGCGGGCCAAGGATGGGCGTGTGGTGCTGATAGCTGCGAATGGCCAAGTTGGATACCTGCTCTGACATTTATTAATGGGGTCGATAGCTGCGGTGGGCGTCGATTGTAATTAAGATGGCCCAATGTTTCTTCCAGCCAAGGTGCCAACCGTGAGTGTGAACAACCCTCTTCTGCAGCCCTACGACCTGCCGCCGTTTTCGGCGATCCGCGCCGAGCACGTACAGCCGGCCATCGAACAGATCCTGGCTGACAACCGCGCTGCCATCGCTGAAATCCTCAAGAACCAGGGCGCGCAACCGACCTGGGCCGGCCTGGTTCTGGCCATGGACGAACTCAACGACCGCCTGGGCGCGGCCTGGAGTCCGGTCAGCCACCTCAACGCCGTGTGCAACAGCGCCGAACTACGCGGGGCCTATGAGTCCTGCTTGCCGGCCCTGAGCGCCTATTCCACCGAGCTGGGGCAGAACCGTGAGCTGTTCCAGGCCTTCGAGGCCCTGGCGAGCAGCCCGCAAGCCGCCGGTTTCGACGTGGCGCAGAAAACCATTCTGGAACATTCCCTGCGTGACTTCCGCCTGTCGGGTATCGACCTGCCGCCAGAGCAGCAGAAGCGTTACGCCGAAGTGCAGAGCAAGCTTTCCGAGCTGGGCAGCCGCTTCTCCAACCAACTGCTCGACGCCACCCAGGCCTGGACCAAGCACGTCACCGACGAAGCGGCCCTGGCCGGCTTGACCGCGTCGGCCAAGGCGCAGATGGCTGCCGCGGCCCAGGCCAAGGACCTGCAAGGCTGGCTGATCACCCTGGAATTCCCCAGCTACTACGCGGTGATGACCTACGCCGAAGACCGCGCGTTGCGCGAAGAAGTCTACGCGGCCTACTGCACCCGCGCCTCGGACCAGGGCCCGAATGCCGGCCAGAATGACAACGGCCCGGTCATGCAGGAAATCCTCGACCTGCGCCAGGAACTGGCCCTGCTGCTGGGCTACGCCAACTTCGCCGAGCTGAGCCTGGCCACCAAGATGGCCGAGTCCAGCGACCAGGTGCTGAGCTTCCTGCGGGACCTGGCCAAGCGCAGCAAACCGTTCGCCGCCCAGGACCTGCAACAGCTCAAGGCCTACGCCGCCGAGCAAGGCTGCCCGGACCTGCAAAGCTGGGACAGCGGTTTCTACGGCGAGAAGCTGCGCGAGCAGCGCTACAGCGTGGCCCAGGAAACCCTGCGCGCCTACTTCCCGATCGACAAGGTACTCGGCGGCCTGTTCGCCATCGTCCAGCGCCTGTACGGCATCGAGATCACCGAACTGAAAGGCTTCGACAGCTGGCACCCGGACGTGCGCCTGTTCGAGATCAAGGAAAACGGCCAGCACGTGGGCCGTTTCTTCTTCGACCTGTATGCCCGCGCCAACAAGCGTGGCGGTGCCTGGATGGACGGCGCCCGCGACCGTCGCCGCACCATTGACGGTGTACTGCAAAGCCCGGTGGCTAACCTGGTGTGCAACTTCACCCCGGCCGACAGCGGCAAGCCTGCCCTGCTGACCCACGATGAAGTCACCACCCTGTTCCACGAATTCGGCCACGGCCTGCACCACCTGTTGACCCGCGTCGAACATGCCGGTGTTTCCGGCATCAACGGCGTGGCCTGGGACGCGGTGGAGCTGCCGAGCCAGTTCATGGAGAACTGGTGCTGGGAGCCGGAAGGCCTGGCGCTGATCTCCGGCCACTATGAGACCGGCGAGCCGCTGCCCCAGGACCTGCTGGAAAAAATGCTCGCGGCGAAGAACTTCCAGTCCGGCCTGATGATGGTGCGCCAGCTGGAGTTCTCGCTGTTCGACTTCGAACTGCATGCCACCCATGGCGACGGCCGTAGCGTGCTGCAGGTGCTCGAAGGCGTGCGCGACGAGGTCTCGGTGATGCGTCCGCCGGCCTACAACCGCTTCCCCAACAGCTTTGCGCACATCTTCGCCGGCGGTTACGCGGCGGGTTACTACAGCTACAAGTGGGCCGAAGTGCTGTCGGCCGATGCCTTCTCGAAGTTCGAGGAAGAAGGCGTGCTGAATGCCGAGACCGGTCGCGCGTTCCGCGAGGCGATCCTGGCCCGTGGCGGTTCCCAGGAGCCGATGGTGCTGTTCGTCGACTTCCGCGGACGCGCACCGTCGATTGACGCACTCTTGCGCCACAGCGGCCTGACCGAGGACGCAGCGGCATGAGCGAGGGGCCAGTGAAGACGAAAAAACGCTTTATCGCCGGGGCGGTCTGCCCGGCGTGCAGCGAGCAGGACAAGTTGATGATGTGGAGCGAAGACGACGTTCCCCATCGCGAGTGCGTGGCCTGCGGTTATTCCGACACCCTGAATGAACAGGGGCTGTCGGTGCCCAAGGAACTGGGCACGCGGGTCAACACCACGGCCCTCAAGGCGCCGGATGCCAAGGTCCAGTCGGTGCAGTTTTTCCCCAACCCCAAGTTGAAGAAAAAGACCGACGACGCGAAGTAACCCCCAGGCTTCTGTAGGAGCCAAGCTTGCTGGCGATCAGGGCGCCGCGGTGTACCTGCTGCACCGCTATCGCGAGCAAGCTCGCTCCTACAGGACCGCATCGACCCCCTTTCCCTTGCTCAATTCGCCGGCTTGCTGGCGCTCACCGTCTCGAACCAGCTTTTCACCGAACAGGTGGCGAACACGCTGGTGCTGCAATCGCCATTGGCCAGGGCAGTGCGCAATTTGTCGACATCGGCCTGCATCATGTAGCGAATGCCGTCCTTGAAGTGGGAACTGTCGCCAAACCCGCCTCCGGTCATTTCATTCAGTGCCTCCTCCTTGCTCCAGCCCTGAATCACCACCCGATACATCGCCGACATCAGCCCGGTGCGGTCCGAGCCGTGCTTGCAGTGCATCAGCACCGGGCCCTCGCTTTCGGCGTTCTGGATCGCGCGCAAGGCCGCCAGCACATCGGCGTCATCCACGTGATTGGTCCGGTAAGGCAATTGCACCTGCTTGATTGCCGGGGCCTGCAGCCAGCTGGCATCGGACTCCGGCAGAAAGTTGATCACCGTGCCCACCTTGAGCTTTTCCAGCAAAGGCACGGCGCCGCCGTCCGGCAAGGCGCTGCGGTAGAGCGTCGGCGACATCTGGTACAGGTTGTAGTGGGGTTCCACCGGCTGGGCCCACTGGGCCGGGCGGGTCGCGCCGGTTTCGGCGGCCTGGGCCTGGGGCCAGGCAAGCAGCGTCAGCAGGGACAGGCAGAGGGCGGGAAGGCTACGAAAGTTGTGCATGCGCAAGGCCGTGACCGGAAATGGGGATGGAGGGAGCCTAGCTTCCATCCGGGCCGGTCAACGCCCTGTGAGGCGCTCGTCAAAGAAACGTGAAGCCGCTGCGATAGAGGTTTTTTCTCGGCAATCGCGACTTTTTTCCCACGCAAACGATTTATTCGAATGCTTAGCCTGCTACCATTTGTAACCAAAGTTTGCTGAACTGTGTTTCCCCGGCGCTCCCAATCGCCGCCAGAACGACAAGCCACGCCATGACGCGGCTGCCCAATCCGTGAATGCCTAGTGTGAGGTGCACCCCCCATGTCTGATCACGATCAAGACAACCCGCGGCGTGAGTTTCTGCGCAAATCCCTGACCTTGATCCCGGTGGTCACGGTCGCCAGTACCGGTCTTGGCAGCTCGATGCTGATGGCCGCCCCCGAAGCGCCCAAGCCGGTGGAGCCGGCCCGAACCCCGGTCAGCACCGAGGCTTACCAGCCGACCTATTTCACCGCCGAAGAGTGGGCCTTTGTCCAGGCCGCGGTAGAGCGCCTGATCCCGGCCGACGAACAAGGCCCTGGCGCCCTGGAAGCCGGCGTGCCGGAATACATCGACCGGCAGATGAATACCCCTTACGCCGCCGGCGCCCTGTGGTACATGCAAGGCCCGTTCAACGCCGACGCCGCGCCGGAGATGGGCTGGCAGAGCAAGCTGGTACCCAAGGAGATCTATCGCCTGGGCATTGCCGCGACGGATGCATGGTCGAAAGCCTTCAACGGTAAAACATTTGCCGCGCAAGACAGCGCTACCCGAGACGATTTGCTCAAGCAACTCGAAGCGGGGAAACCCCCATTCGACAGCGTTCCGCCGAAGATTTTCTTCAACCTTTTGCTGCAAAACACCAAGGAAGGGTTCTTCTGTGACCCGATCCACGGGGGCAATAAAGGCATGGTCGGCTGGACCTTGATCGGCTTCCCCGGCGCGCGCGCCGATTTCATGGACTGGGTGGAACGCAACGAGCAATACCCTTTCCCGGCAGTGTCGATTCGCGGCGAGAGGGCTTGAGCATGGCAACGGTAATGAAGAAGGTCGACGCGGTGATCGTCGGGTTTGGCTGGACCGGCGCGATCATGGCCAAGGAGCTGACCGAGGCCGGGCTCAACGTGCTGGCGCTGGAGCGCGGGCCGATGCAGGACACCTACCCGGACGGCAATTACCCGCAGGTGATCGACGAACTCACCTACAGCGTGCGCAAGAAGCTCTTCCAGGACATCTCCCGGGAGACGGTGACCATTCGCCACAGCGTCAACGACGTGGCCCTGCCGAACCGCCAGCTGGGCGCGTTCCTGCCGGGCAACGGCGTCGGCGGCGCCGGCCTGCACTGGTCCGGCGTGCATTTTCGCGCCGACCCGATCGAGCTGCGTATGCGCAGCCACTATGAAGAACGCTACGGCAAGCACTTCATCCCCAAGGACATGACCATCCAGGACTTCGGCGTCACCTACGAAGAGCTGGAGCCGTTCTTCGACTACGCGGAAAAAGTCTTCGGCACCTCGGGCCAGGCCTGGACCGTGAAAGGCCAGCTGGTCGGTGAAGGCAAGGGTGGCAACCCTTATGCGCCGGACCGTTCGGAGCATTTCCCGCTGGAGTCGCAGAAGAACACCTACTCCGCCCAGCTGTTCCAGAAAGCCGCCGGCGAAGTCGGCTACAAGCCCTACAACCTGCCGTCGGCCAACACTTCCGGGCCGTACACCAACCCCTATGGCGCGCAAATGGGGCCGTGCAACTTCTGCGGGTTCTGCAGCGGCTACGTCTGCTACATGTACTCCAAGGCTTCGCCGAACGTGAATATTCTGCCGGCCCTCAAGCCGCTGCCGAATTTCGAGCTGCGCCCCAACTCCCACGTGCTCAAGGTCAACCTCGACAGCACCAAGACCCGCGCGACCGGCGTCACTTACGTCGACGGCCAGGGCCGGGAGATCGAGCAGCCGGCGGACCTGGTGATCCTCGGTGCCTTCCAGTTCCATAACGTGCGCCTGATGCTGCTGTCCGGCATCGGCAAGCCCTACGACCCGATCACTGGCGAAGGCGTGGTGGGCAAGAACTTCGCCTACCAGAACATGGCCACCATCAAGGCCTACTTCGACAAGGACGTGCACACCAACAACTTCATCGGCGCCGGCGGCAATGGCGTGGCGGTGGACGACTTCAACGCCGACAACTTCGACCACGGCCCCCACGGTTTCGTCGGTGGCTCGCCGTTCTGGGTCAACCAGGCCGGCAGCCGGCCGATCGCCGGCACCTCCAACCCGCCGGGCACCCCGGCCTGGGGCAGCGCCTGGAAGAAGGCCACCGCCGACTATTACACCCACCAGGTGTCGATGGACGCCCACGGTGCCCACCAGTCCTATCGTGGCAACTACCTTGACCTCGACCCGGTGTACCGCGACGCCTACGGCCTGCCGCTGCTGCGCATGACCTTCGACTGGCAGGAAAACGACATCAAGATGAACCGCTTCATGGTCGAGAAGATGGGCAAGATCGCCGAGGCGATGAACCCCAAGGCCATCGCGGTGCTGGGCAAGAAGGTCGGCGAGCACTTCAACACCGCGTCCTACCAGACCACCCACCTCAACGGTGGCGCGATCATGGGCACCGATCCGAAAACCAGTGCCTTGAACCGTTACCTGCAGAGCTGGGACGTGCACAACGTGTTCGTCCCGGGCGCTTCGGCCTTCCCCCAGGGCCTGGGCTACAACCCGACCGGCCTGGTGGCCGCGTTGACCTACTGGTCGGCCCGCGCGATCCGCGAGCAGTACCTGAAGAACCCCGGCCCGCTGGTCCAGGCATAAGGAGCGATGACCATGAAAACCCTCGTTATCGCGACCCTGGCGCTGCTCGGCAGCGCTTCCCTCTGCGCCGCCGAAACCGATCGGCAAGCCTTGATCAAACAGGGCGAATACCTGGCCCGTGCCGGTGACTGCGTGGCCTGCCATACCGCCAAGGACGGCAAGCCGTTCGCCGGCGGCCTGCCGATGGAAACCCCGATCGGCACGATCTACTCCACCAACATCACCCCGGACAAGACCGGCATCGGCGAGTACAGCTTCGACGACTTCGACAAGGCCGTGCGCCATGGCGTGGCCAAGAGTGGCAGCAGCCTGTACCCGGCCATGCCCTACCCGTCCTATGCGCGGGTCAGCGAAGCCGACATGCAGGCGCTGTATGCCTACTTCATGCAAGGCGTGGCGCCGGTGGTCCAGGAGAACCGCGACAGCGACATCCCCTGGCCGCTGAGCATGCGCTGGCCGCTGGCCGGCTGGCGCTGGATGTTCGCGCCAAGCGTGGCGGGCGCGCAAGGCAGTGGCCAGGCGCAGGCTGCGCAAGACCCGGTGGTCAGCCGCGGTGCTTATCTGGTGGAAGGCCTCGGCCACTGTGGCGCCTGTCATACGCCGCGCGCCCTGACCATGCAGGAGAAAGCCCTGAGCGCCAGCGAAGGCAGCGACTTCCTGGCCGGCAGCGCGCCGCTGGAAGGCTGGATCGCCAAGAGCCTGCGCGGTGACCACAAGGACGGCCTCGGCAGCTGGAGCGAAGAGCAGTTGGTGCAGTTCCTCAAGACCGGTCGCAGCGACCGCGGCGCGGTGTTCGGCGGCATGAGCGACGTGGTGGTGCACAGCATGCAGTACATGTCCGCGGACGACCTGACGGCCATCGCCCGTTACCTCAAGTCGCTGCCGGCGGTGGACGCCAACGACCAGCCGCACCAATACGACAAGGCGGTGGCCGAGGCGTTGTGGAAAGGTGACGACAGCAAGCCGGGGGCGGCGGTGTATATCGACAACTGCGCGGCGTGCCACCGTACCGACGGCCATGGCTATACCCGGGTGTTCCCGGCGCTGGCGGGCAACCCGGTGCTGCAAAGCGCCGATGCCACGTCCTTGATCCACATCGTGCTCAAGGGCGGTACCTTGCCGGCGACCCATACCGCGCCATCGACCTTCACCATGCCGGCCTTCGCCTGGCGCCTGTCGGACCAGGAGGTGGCCGATGTGGTCAACTTCATCCGCACCAGCTGGGGCAACCAGGGCTCCGAGGTGAAGGCCGCGGATGTGGCGGGACTGCGCAAGGGCGACCTGCAAAGCACCTCGAACGACGACCTGGGGCAGGTGACGAAGCACAGCGGCGGCTGATCGACCGCGATCAGCGCCAACGGCGTGCTCCGCCCGACGGCGCTTTGCAACAGCTCAAACCTCCATTACTGTATATAAGTACAGTAATGGAGCGCCTCCCCATGTCCAGCCCCCTGCCCCCACGCGGCCGTGGCACCGCGACCAACCCGCACAACCGTTTTGCGCCCCAGCGCTCGGTGGCCTTCGACGATGGCTGGTACCAGGAAGCCCCGCTGACCCAGGGCACCGAGGTGCGCCTTGAGACGGCGAAATCCATCATCACCCGCAACAGCTCGCCGGACCTGCCCTTCGACCGCTCTATCAACCCCTATCGCGGTTGCGAGCACGGCTGCATCTACTGTTATGCGCGGCCCAGCCACGCCTATTGGGACCTGTCGCCGGGGCTGGACTTCGAGACCAAGCTGATCGCCAAGACCAACGCCGCGGCGATGCTCGAACAGCAGCTGTCCAAGCCCGGTTATAAATGCGCGCCGATCAACCTGGGTTCCAACACCGACCCCTACCAGCCCATCGAACGCGAACACCAGCTGACCCGGCGGACCCTGGAGGTGCTGCTGCGCTACCGGCACCCGGTGACCATCGTCACCAAGGGCTCGCTGATCCTGCGCGACCTCGACCTGTTGGTCGAACTGGCCGAGCAGCGGCTGGTGGCGGTGATGATCAGCCTGACCACCCTGGACGACGAGCTCAAGCGCATCCTCGAACCTCGGGCGGCGGCGCCCAAGGCGCGGTTGCGGGCGATCCGGGTGATGCGCGAGGCGGGGATTCCCGTGGGCGTGCTGTGTTCGCCGATGATTCCGATGATCAACGACAGCGAGCTGGAAAGCCTGCTCGCCGAGGCCCATGCCGCGGGCGCGCAAAGCGCCGCCTACATGATGCTGCGCCTGCCCCTGGAAGTGGCGCCGCTGTTCGAGGAATGGCTCAATGCCCACTATCCGCAGCGGGCGGCCCATGTCCTGAGCCTGATCCGCCAGTGTCGCGGCGGCGAGCTGTACGACAGCCGTTTTGGTGCACGGATGCGCGGCGAAGGCCCCTTCGCGGCCCTGCTGGCGCAGCGTTTCGCCAAGGCCAGCAAGCGCCTGGGGCTCGATCGGCGCGAAGGCTACAACCTCGATTGCACGGCGTTCTGTCCGCCGGGTGGGCAGATGTCGTTGCTCTAGGCTCTGTACGAAAAGTCGGCGAGCGAAGGTCAGGCAAGGCAAAAATAGGCGAGGAAGCGGAGTTTAGGGACCTAAATGAGCATTCCGAGCCTGTTTTTAACGCAGCATGGCCGAGCGCAGCCACTTTTCGTACAGAGCCTAGGAGGTATTGGCCTATGGTGGAGTAGAGCCGGTGCACCGTCGTCTATACGCTGGTCACCTTTTTGCATCGCCAATAGTGGCGTTTTAGAGCGGCCGGTTCAGTTTGAGTTAAGTTTGGAAGGCTACCTTGTTCACCAAGTGACCGATGGGTCGCTGTCAGCGGGCTGGTTGTTTTTTAATCAATCGCTGGCGTCGTGCCGGATAAAACTGGAAAATTCACCTAATCCGTCAAAAGAGGATGAATCATGAGTGACAAGGATAAACAGCCGTTGGCTGCGTCGGCTTCAGCGTCCCCGGAGGTCGCCGAAAGCGCCGATGCAGCGCTGCAGATAATCGTTGACGGCTTTTTGCATTTTCATCACGAGGTCTTCCCACAGCAGGAAGAACTGTTCAAGAAACTCGCCACGGCCCAGCGGCCGCGGGCGATGTTCATTGCCTGCGCGGATTCGCGCATCGTCCCCGAACTGATTACCCAGAGCGCCCCGGGCGACCTGTTCGTGACCCGCAACGTCGGTAACGTGGTACCGCCTTACGGGCAGATGAACGGCGGTGTGTCCACGGCCATCGAATACGCGGTCATGGCCCTGGGGGTGCACCACATCATCGTTTGCGGCCATTCCGACTGCGGTGCCATGCGCGCGGTGCTCAACCCGCAGAGCCTGGAAAAGATGCCGACGGTCAAAGCCTGGCTGCGCCACGCCGAAGTGGCCAAGACCATGGTCCAGGAGAACTGCGACTGCGCCGACGAGAACGCCAGCATGCATGTGCTGACCGAAGAGAACGTCATCGCCCAGCTGCAGCATTTGCGTACCCACCCTTCGGTGGCTTCGCGCATAGCCAACGGCCAGTTGTTCATCCATGGCTGGGTGTACAACATCGAAACCAGCGAAATCAAAGCCTACGACGCGGATCAAGGGTGTTTCCTGCCGTTGGACGGACGCCATCCGATCCCGGTTGCGACGCCTAAAGCGCGCTTCTAAATCCTCCTAAATCCCAGTGGGGTTCAGCCATGACTGCCGTCTGCGCGGTCAGGCTTTGCCACGCCTGAAGAAAGCTTCGGGAGAATCATCATGCGTGCAGCACAATTGAAAGCTGTTTTGCCACGGGAGCTGCTCGCTTCCGTGGTGGTGTTTCTGGTGGCCCTGCCCTTGTGCATGGGTATCGCCATCGCTTCCGGCATGCCGCCGGCCAAGGGGTTGATCACCGGAATCATCGGTGGCCTGGTGGTGGGCTGGCTGGCCGGTTCGCCCTTGCAGGTCAGCGGTCCGGCCGCGGGGCTGGCGGTCCTGGTGTTCGAGCTGGTACGCCAGCACGGTATCGCCATGCTCGGGCCGATCCTGCTGCTGGCGGGTTTCCTGCAACTGGTGGCCGGGCGCCTGCGCCTGGGTTGCTGGTTTCGGGTCACGGCGCCGGCGGTGGTCTACGGCATGCTTGCCGGGATCGGGGTGTTGATCGTGCTCTCCCAGGTGCACGTGATGCTCGACGCCCAGCCCCAGGCGTCCGGCCTGGATAACCTCGCGGGCTTCCCCGAGGCGGTGGCCCAGGCCTTGCCCAGCCTGGGCGGTGGCTTTGGCTGGCAGGCCGGGCTGCTCGGCCTGTCGACCATGGCGGTGATGTTCCTATGGGAAAAACTGCGCCCGCATTCGCTGCGCTTCATCCCCGGCGCCCTGCTGGGCGTCGGCCTGGCGACCTTTGCCAGCCTGGCCCTGGCGCTGCAGGTCAAGCGGGTCGAGGTGCCGGAAAACCTTGCCGAGGCGATCGACTGGCTGCGCCCGGCCGACCTGCTCAACCTGGCGGACCCGACGCTGCTGATCGCGGCCTTTGCCGTGGCCTTTATCGCCAGCGCCGAAACCCTGCTGTCCGCGGCCGCGGTGGATCGCATGCACAGCGGTACGCGCTCGGATTTCGACCGTGAACTGTCGGCGCAAGGGATCGGCAACATGCTCTGCGGGTTGCTCGGCGCCCTGCCGATGACCGGGGTGATCGTGCGCAGCTCGGCCAACGTCCAGGCGGGCGCGACCACGCGGTTGTCGGCGATCTTCCACGGCTTGTGGCTGCTGGCGTTCGTGCTGTTGCTGTCCAGCGTGTTGCAAAGCATTCCGGTGGCCAGCCTGGCGGGTGTGCTGGTGTACACCGGATTCAAGCTGGTGGACCTCAAGTCGTTCCGCAAGCTGGGTCGTTATGGGCCGATGCCGATGCTGATCTACGGCGTGACCGCGCTGGCGATTGTCTTCACCGACCTGCTGACCGGTGTGCTGATCGGTTTCGGCCTGACCCTGGTGAAGCTGGCCTGGGGCGCTTCGCGGCTGAAGATCAGCCTGGTGGACCTGCCCGCCGAAGGCGAAATGGAACTGCGCCTGGTGGGCGCCGCGACCTTCCTCAAGGTGCCGGCCCTGACCCAGGCGCTGGGCAGCATCCCGCCGGGCACCACGGTGCATGTGCCGCTCAATAACCTGGGCTACATCGACCATGCCTGCCTGGAGCTGCTCGAGGAGTGGGGACGAGCCAATGCGGCCAAGGGCTCGAAGCTGGTGATCGAGTCGCGCGGGTTGAAGCGCCGGCTGGAGGGGCGCTTGCACACCAATGTGGGCGTGAGCCCGGCCTCGAAGCTGGGGGCCAAAGGCCTGAGCCGGGCGTAAGTCTGTAGCCCTGTAGCCGCTGCCGAAGGCTGCGATAAGGTCCGAAGGGCCTTCAGCGCCAGTGATATCGCCGAGACCGTGCCGGTCGATCGCAGCCTGCGGCAGCGGCTACAGGGCCGCCACCTGCAATCCTCAGGCAGCCGGCTGGTCGAGCTCCAGTTCCACGCCCAGTTGGCGCGACAGGCACGGCCAGCGTTTCCAGGCGGCATCGGTGTCGGGGCTGTTGAGCTTTTCCCGGTAGGCCTCGACCGACTCCAGGGCGAAGCTCTCTTCGTCGAGCATCGCATCGACCGCATGGTGCACCGCTTGGTCCAGCTGGTTGGCGAAGGTTTCGCCGATCAACTGGTGGGCGATCAGGTTGGCCACCGTGGTGTCCAGGGGAATCAGCGGCTGGCCGAAATGGGTGATGTACAGGTCGTTGACCTCTTCCACCAGGCGATGGGCCAGATAGGCTTCGTCCAGCAGGCTGTCCAGGCCTTCGTGGCCGGCCATGATAGCGGGCGGCTGGAGGAAGAACTGCTCGGCGATCTTCAGCACCGGCTTGATCTGCGACTCGATACCGGCTTCGCGCGCGACTTCGTTGGCGGCGTCCAGCAGGTCGGGAACCTGATCGATATAAGCGGCGACAAAACGGGTCATCACCCCCTGGGCGTCCACTTCGGGGAGCTGGATGGCGGGGTGCAGGTGTGGCAATTGGGTTTCCAGCTGACGGCGCAATTGCCCGGTGCCGGACTCATGTTGATGGGCTCGTTGGATCTGCTCGCGCAATGCGGCGGTGTTCATGAATACTCCAGGAAACAAGGGCAATTAATTAGGGAAGACATAAGTTAGCCTGCTCACGAAATCGCTTAAGACGTATTTTTCATAATTATTTCATGGTTAGTCGTCTGGGTTATATCGCTTCGCCATCATTGATCCCCTATCCCTTTCCAACCGTGGCCTATAAGGCAGCGGCAAACTGTTTCAGTGGATTTACGGCACCGCGTTGCGAGGTCGAAGTCGCTGTCTATACTCGGGTCTGAATGAAGTTAGCTGATGACGCCCGACTGCATGCGCAGCGAAGGCTCGGCGGTTTAAGTTCGTAGTCTAGGCAGCCGCTCCCTTGGCCGCAGGTGCAAGCCGGCGGGATAACAAGAACGATAAGGGGAACCCGCAATGATGCGACATCCACAAGTCTGGATGGGCCTCCTGTTGTGGTCGGTATTCAGCCAGGCGCATGGCGCCTGGACCGTGAATATGGCGCCTGGAGCGACTGATATAAGTCACGCGGTATTCGACCTGCACATGACCATCTTCTGGATCTGTGTGGTGATCGGCGTCATTGTCTTTGGCGCCATGTTCTGGTCGATGATCCTGCACCGCCGCTCCACCGGCCAGGTGGCCGCCAAGTTCCACGAAAGCACGACAGTGGAAATCCTCTGGACCGTGGTGCCGCTGCTGATCCTGGTGGCCATGGCCGTTCCCGCCACCGCGACCCTGATCAAGATGTACGACGCCAGCGAACCGGATGTGGACATCCAGATCACCGGTTATCAGTGGAAGTGGCATTACAAATACCTGGGCCAGGACGTCGAGTTCTTCAGCAACCTGACCACTCCCGCCGAACAGATTCATAACCAGAGCGCCAAGGGCGAGCATTATCTGCTGGAAGTCGATCAGCCGCTGGTGCTGCCGATCGGCGCCAAGGTGCGCTTTCTGGTGACCTCCGCCGACGTCATCCATTCCTGGTGGGTTCCGGCCTTCGCGGTCAAGCGCGATGCGATCCCCGGTTTCGTCAACGAAGCCTGGACCCGGGTCGACAAGCCCGGCCTGTATCGCGGCCAGTGCGCCGAACTGTGCGGCAAGGACCATGGCTTCATGCCGATCGTGGTCGACGTGAAGACCCAGGCCGACTACGACACCTGGCTGGGCGAACGCAAGGCCGAAGCCCTCAAGCTCAAGGAACTGACCAGCAAGGAATGGACCCTCGAAGAACTGGTGGCCCGTGGCGACAAGGTCTACCACACCACCTGCGTGGCCTGTCACCAGGCCGAAGGCCAGGGCCTGCCGCCGATGTTCCCGGCGCTCAAGGGCTCGAAGATCGCCACCGGGCCGGTGGCGGATCACTTGAACATCGTCTTCCACGGCAAGCCCGGCACCGCCATGGCGGCGTTCGGCAAGCAGTTGTCGGAAGTCGACCTGGCAGCGGTGATCACCTACGAACGTAACGCCTGGGGCAACAACAAGGGCGACATGGTGACGCCCAAGGATGTCCTGGCTCTGAAACAGGCGCAAAGCAAATGACCCGGTCCATTGCGTGTTCCCGCAGCCGCTCGGGGCGTGCCGCCCTCGATCGTCCAGCCCAACCGTTTACAGGAGACAGGCCATGAACGCTGTGAGCGATGAACAGGGTCATGCCATCGTTGGCGATCACGACCACACCCACGGCCCCGCCAAGGGCCTGATGCGCTGGGTGCTGACCACCAACCACAAGGACATCGGCACCCTGTACCTGTGGTTCGCCTTCTCCATGTTCCTGCTCGGCGGCTCGTTCGCCATGGTGATCCGCGCCGAGCTGTTCCAGCCCGGCCTGCAGATCGTGCAGCCGGAATTCTTCAACCAGATGACCACCATGCATGGCCTGGTGATGGTCTTCGGCGCGGTGATGCCGGCTTTCGTCGGCCTGGCCAACTGGATGATCCCGCTGATGGTCGGCGCGCCGGACATGGCCCTGCCACGGATGAACAACTTCAGTTTCTGGTTGCTGCCGGCGGCATTCCTGCTGCTGGTCTCGACCCTGTTCATGCCCGGTGGCGGACCCAACTTCGGCTGGACCTTCTACGCCCCGCTGTCCACCACCTACGCGCCGGAAAGCGTGACCTTCTTCATCTTCGCCATCCACCTGATGGGCATCAGCTCGATCATGGGCGCGATCAACGTGATCGCCACCATCCTCAACCTGCGTGCTCCCGGCATGACCCTGATGAAGATGCCGCTGTTCGTCTGGACCTGGCTGATCACCGCGTTCCTGCTGATCGCGGTGATGCCGGTGCTGGCCGGCTGCGTGACCATGATGCTGATGGACATCCACTTTGGCACCAGCTTCTTCAGCGCCGCCGGCGGCGGTGATCCGGTGCTGTTCCAGCATGTGTTCTGGTTCTTCGGCCACCCCGAGGTGTACATCATGATCCTGCCGGCCTTCGGCGCCGTCAGCGCGATCATCCCGGCCTTCTCGCGCAAGCCGCTGTTCGGCTACACCTCGATGGTCTACGCCACGGCGAGTATCGCCTTCCTGTCGTTCATCGTCTGGGCGCACCACATGTTCGTGGTCGGCATTCCGCTGGTGGGCGAGCTGTTCTTCATGTACGCCACGATGCTTATCGCGGTGCCGACCGGGGTCAAGGTCTTCAACTGGGTCAGCACCATGTGGCAGGGCTCGCTGACCTTCGAGACGCCGATGCTGTTCGCCGTGGCCTTCGTGATCCTGTTCACCATCGGCGGCTTCTCCGGGCTGATGCTGGCCATCGCCCCGGCGGACTTCCAGTACCAGGACACCTATTTCGTGGTCGCGCACTTCCACTATGTGCTGGTGCCGGGCGCGATCTTCGGCATCTTCGCCTCGGCCTATTACTGGCTGCCGAAGTGGACCGGGCACATGTACGACGAAACCCTGGGCAAGCTGCACTTCTGGCTGTCCTTCATCGGCATGAACATGGCGTTCTTCCCGATGCACTTCGTCGGCCTGGCGGGGATGCCGCGGCGGATCCCGGACTACAACCTGCAGTTCGCCGATTTCAACATGGTGTCGTCCATCGGCGCGTTCACCTTCGGCGCGACGCAGATCTTCTTCCTGTTCATCGTCATCAAGTGCATTCGTGGCGGCCAACCCGCGCCGGCCAAGCCCTGGGACGGTGCCGAAGGGCTGGAGTGGAGCGTGCCGTCGCCGGCGCCGTACCACACCTTCACCACGCCGCCGGAAGTGAAATGAACAGCCTGGTGCGATGCTCGCTCGCCTCTGAAACAGCAGGAGGTTGCTGATGGCCGAGGTTTCGATGAAGAAGCTGGTCACCCGCCTGTTGCTGGTGGTGGCGGCGATGTTCGTCTTCGGTTTTGCCCTGGTGCCGATCTACGACGTGATGTGCAAGGCGCTGGGCATCAACGGCAAGACCGGCGGGCAGTATTCCGGTGAGCAGCAGGTGGATGTCTCGCGCCAGGTGCGCGTGCAGTTCCTGTCGACCAACGCGATCGACATGGTCTGGGACTTCTATCCCAAGGCCGACGACATCGTGGTTCATCCCGGCGCGGTGAACGAGATGATCTTCATCGCCCGCAATCCCAGCGACCGCCCGATGAGCGCCCAGGCGATCCCGAGCATTTCGCCGAGCAGCGCCGCGATGTATTTCCACAAGACCGAATGCTTCTGTTTCACCCAGCAAGTGCTGCAGCCCGGTCAGCAGATCGAGATGCCGGTACGTTTCATCGTTGACCGCGACATGCCCAAGGATGTGAAGCACCTGACGCTGGCTTACACGCTGTTCGATATCACCGCGCGTCATCCACCGGTGGCCGTGAGCACCAACACCGGCGGTTAAGACGGTGCCCGATAAGGAGAACAATAAATGGCAACTCATGAGCATTATTACGTTCCCGCCCAGAGCAAGTGGCCGATCATCGCCACGGTGGGCATGTTCGTTACGGTGTTCGGCCTGGCCACCTGGTTCAACGACCTCAAGGCCGCGCGCCCGGAATCCCATGGCCCGCTGATTTTCTTCGTCGGTGGCCTGTTGCTGGCCTACATGCTGTTCGGCTGGTTCGGCGCGGTGATCAAGGAAAGTCGCGCCGGCCTGTACAGCGCCCAGCTGGATCGATCGTTCCGCTGGGGCATGAGCTGGTTCATCTTTTCCGAAGTGATGTTCTTCATCGCCTTCTTCGGCGCGCTGTTCTACGTGCGCCATATCGCCGGCCCGGCCCTGGGCGGCGAAGGCAGCAAGGGCATCGCGCACATGCTCTGGCCGAACTTCGAGTTCGTCTGGCCATTGCTCGAAAACCCCGATTCCAAGCTGTTCCCGCCGCCCAAGGAAGTCATCAGCCCCTGGGGCCTGCCGCTGCTCAACACCGTGCTGCTGGTGAGTTCCAGCGTCACCGTGACCATTGCCCACCACGCCCTGAAGAACGGCCACCGCGGCGCGCTGAAAATCTGGCTGGCGCTCACCGTGCTGCTGGGCTGTGCGTTTCTCGGCTTCCAGGCCGAGGAATACCTGCACGCCTACCACGAGCTGGGGCTGACCCTGGGGTCGGGCATCTACGGCGCCACCTTCTTCATGCTCACCGGCTTTCACGGCGCCCACGTGACCATCGGCACGCTGATTTTGTTCGTGATGCTGATGCGCATCATGAAGGGCCACTTCGACGCCGAGCATCAGTTCGGTTTCGAGGCGGCCAGTTGGTATTGGCACTTTGTCGATGTGGTGTGGATCGGCTTGTTTGTCTTCGTCTACGTGCTCTGAGCGCGGCGTTACCAGGGCGCGTGCGATACCAACTGGCCGCTGAAGAAACCCCAGGCGATCAAGCCGACGGTGAGCGCGGCCAGGCACACACGAACGGTCAGCGACCTGACCAGGCGATGGGAGCTGCTGTCGTCCTTGACCAGAAAGAACAGGCCGCTGAACAGGCTGATGAGCGTGGCGATCAGCAACAGGACGATGGCCGCTTTAAGCATGGTGGGCTCCGGGAGAAACGCGATGCGCTTGAGTATAGCCAGTCGATCTCGCCACTTTCGGGCGCTGCCATGAACGGTTTTCGTCCGGGCGTGCTGCCGACCCTGGTGGTGTTGGCGTTGCTGCCGGTGCTGGTGACGCTCGGGTTCTGGCAACTGGGGCGGGGCGAACAGAAGCGCGAGCTGCTGGCCAGCTACGCCGAACGGCGGGTGGCCGAGCCTTTGACCGTGGATGAGCTGCAGGTTGCCCCTGATCCGACTTTCCGCCGGGTGCAATTGCATGGTCGCTTCGATGCGGCCCACAGCCTGTTGCTGGATAACCGCATGCATGAAGGCAAGGTCGGGGTCGAGCTGCTGCAACCCTTTCTCGACCAGGCCAGCGGCCAATGGCTGCTGCTCAACCGTGGCTGGCTGCCCTGGCCGGACCGGCGCACGCCACCCGCATTCAGCACCCCGGAACAGTTCCTGAGCCTCGATGCCTGGGTCTATGTCGCCCCCGGCGCGACCTTTCAACTGCACGCCGACCCACTGAATGCCCAGTGGCCGCGGCTGGTGACGACGATCGATCCGGCCAGGCTCTGGAGCGAACTGGGACGCAGCGGTTTTGCCTACGAGCTGCGCCAGGAGGCTGGTCCGGGCGCCTACATGACCGAATGGCCGGTGGTGGCCATGGGGCCGGAAAAACACCTGGGCTACGCCGTGCAGTGGTTCGCCATGGCGCTGGCCCTGTGCGCTTTGTACCTCTATCTCGGATGGCATAACGCAAGGGAGAAACACCATGGGAGCGGCCATGAATCCACCCAACATTTCTGAGGCCCAGGCGCCGCATAACCGGCGCCGCGGACGCTGGCAGCTGCTGCTGATCGTGGCCATGGTGATCGGCCCGATGATCCTCGCCACCGGCATGTACAAGTTGCAGTTCTGGGTGCCGGAAAGCCGCAGCTACCACGGCGAGCTGATCGGCAACGGCCAGAGCCGCGCCGATATCGGGGTCCAGGCCGACGAGACGCGCTGGCAGATCCTGGTCACCGCGCCCAGGGACTGCGCCGTGGATTGCCAGCAACTGGTGTACCTGGCGCGGCAGATCCAGATCTCCCTCGGCCGCGACGCCTCCCGGGCCAGCCACGCCCTGGCCGCCGCCCAGCCGCTGGGCGCCGACTACCAGGCCAAGCTGCAACGCGAATACCCGCAACTGCAACGCTACCCACTGGACCTGCCGACCTTCACCAAGGGCGCCAGCGACCAGGGTGCGCCGCTGCTGTGGATCGTCGACCCGCACGGCAACCTGGTCCTGCGCTACGACGCCCGGGTCAAGGGCAAGGACCTGCTCAACGACCTGCGTCATCTGCTGAAACTGTCGAACATCGGATAAGGGCATCGTCATGGCCAAACCTGGATTTCGCCTCGCCTTGTTTGCCACCTTGCTGGCGCTGATCGTGGTGCTGCTCGGTGCTTATACCCGGCTGACTCACGCTGGCCTCGGCTGCCCGGACTGGCCGGGTTGCTACGGTTTCATCAGCGTGCCGAAAAGCGAAGCCCAGCTGGCCCATGCCGAACTGCATTTTCCCGACACCCCGGTGGAAGCCCACAAGGGCTGGAACGAGATGATCCACCGCTATTTCGCCGGCACCCTGGGCCTGTTGATCGTGCTGCTGGCGGCACGCTCCTGGACCCACCGGCATCATCCCGGGCAACCGCTGAAACTGCCGCTGTTCCTGCTCTCAGTGGTGTTCGCCCAGGCCTTGTTCGGCATGTGGACGGTGACCCTCAAGCTGTGGCCGCAAGTCGTCACCGCGCACCTGCTGGGCGGCTTCGCCACCTTGAGCCTGCTGTTCTTGCTGACGCTACGGCTGTCCGGGGTGCTGCCGGCGCTGATCGTGCCGCGGCGCCTGCAATACTGGGCCACGGCCGGGCTGGTGCTGGTGATCGGGCAGATCGCCCTGGGCGGCTGGGTCAGCTCCAACTACGCGGCGGTGGCCTGCATCGACCTGCCGACCTGTCACGGCCAGTGGTGGCCGGCGGCGGATTTCGCCAATGGCTTTCACCTGACCCAGCACATCGGCCCCAACTACCTGGGCGGGCAGCTCGACAGCGACGCGCGCACGGCCATCCATCTGACCCATCGCATCGGCGCGTTGCTGGTGACCCTGGTGTTGCTCGGCCTGGCCTGGCAACTCAAGCATGTGGGCATGACCCGCCTCGCCGGGCTGGTGCTGGTGGCGCTGGCGGCGCAGATCGGCCTTGGCATCAGCAATGTGCTGTTCCACCTGCCGCTGCCGGTGGCTGTGGCGCATAACGCCGGCGGCGCTGCGCTGCTGCTGACCCTGGTGCTGGTCAATTATCACGCCCGCACCAGCTTGGTCCGCGCCCGCTCGCACCTGCCGCTGGGCTGGCGCCTGAGCCCGCGCAAACACGCCGCCGGGCCCATAACCATAAAAGGAGAGATGCCATGGCGACTCTGATCGGCGAGCGTCACAGCCAGGCGATCTGGCGTGACTACCTGGAGCTGACCAAACCCAAGGTGGTGGTGCTGATGCTTATCACCTCGCTGGTGGGCATGTTCCTCGCCACTCGCGCCGGGGTGCCGTGGACGGTGCTGGTGTTCGGCAACCTGGGCATCGCCCTGTGCGCTGGCGCGGCGGCAGCGGTGAACCATGTGGTGGACCGGCGGATCGATGCAGTCATGGCGCGCACCCACAAACGGCCGCTGGCCGAAGGCCGGGTGTCGCCGGCGGCGGCGCTGGGTTTCGCCCTGCTGCTGGCCATCGCCGGGCAAGCCTTGCTGCTGGCGTTCACCAACCCGCTGACCGCCTGGCTGACCCTGGCGTCGTTGCTCGGTTATGCGGTGATCTACACCGGTTTCCTCAAGCGGGCGACCCCGCAGAACATCGTGATCGGCGGCCTGGCCGGGGCCGCGCCGCCGCTGTTGGGCTGGGTCGCGGCCACCGGCCATGTGACCGCCGAACCGCTGCTGTTGGTGCTGATCATCTTCGCCTGGACCCCGCCGCACTTCTGGGCGCTGGCCATTCACCGCAAGGAGGAATACGCCAAGGCCGATATCCCGATGCTGCCGGTGACCCATGGCGAGCACTACACCAAGGTGCATATCCTGCTCTACACCTGCGCCTTGCTGGCGGTCAGCCTGCTGCCTTATGCGATCCACATGAGCGGCATGCTTTACCTGATTTGTGCCCTGGGCCTGGGCGCGCGCTTTCTGCAATGGGCCTGGGTGCTGTACCGTGGCAGTCGGCCGCACGCGGCGATCAACACCTTCAAGTACTCTATTTATTACTTGTTCCTGCTGTTTATCGCCCTGCTCGTAGACCACTACCTATTGTTGAACCTATGACTCGAACTCAGAAAACCGTCTTTATTCTCGTGGCGCTGGTGGCCCTGGTGCTGGGGCTCACCGTCAACAAAGTGCTGACCGGCAAGAACCAGGGGGACCCGACCGCGTTGATCGACGCCGGGATCATCCTGCTGCCCCAGAGCCGCAACCTGCCGGATGTGAAGATGACCGACCAGGAAGGCCAGCCGGTGGTGCTCAATGAGCTCAAGGGCAAGTGGAGCCTGCTGTTCTTCGGCTACACCTTCTGCCCGGACATCTGCCCGACTACCCTGGCCCAGCTGCGCCAGATCAAGAGCGAGCTGCCCAAGGAGGCGGTGGATAACCTGCAGGTGGTGCTGGTCAGCGTCGACCCGAACCGCGACACGCCGCAGCAGCTGAAACAGTACCTGGGTTATTTCGACAAGGACTTCAAGGGCCTGACCGCGACTTCGGTGGCGGACGTGCAGAAACTCGCCAACGCGGTGAGCATCCCGTTCATTCCGGCCGATACCAGCAAGCCCAACTACACCGTCGACCACAGCGGCAACCTGGCGGTGATCGGCCCGGACGGCACCCAGCGCGGCTTCATCCGCGCGCCGCTGAACAACCAGAAACTGGTGGCCCAGCTGCCGGTGATGTTGCAGCGCAAGTAACCCGGGACGCCTGAATCCTGTAGCCGCTGTCGCAGGCTGCGATAAGGCGCGTAGCGCCTTCCGAGGGCCTCAAGAACACGTCTCCTGCGGAGCCGATCGCAGCCTGCGGCAGCGGCTACAGGGAACTCGGCAGGCAACTGAAACGAAACGGGGCGCCTCAAGGCGCCCCGTTTGTGTTTCTGCAACCGATCAGAACGCCGGTACCACGGCGCCTTTGTATTTCTCGAGAATGAATTGCTTCACCTCGGGGCTGTGCAGGGCGGCAACCAGTTTCTTCATGGCGTCCGAGTCCTTGTCGTCAGGACGGGCCACCAGGATGTTCACGTAAGGCGAGTCCTTGCCTTCGATCACCAGGGCGTCCTTGGATGGGTCCAGCTTGGCTTCCAGGGCGTAGTTGGTGTTGATCAGCGCCAGGTCGACCTGGGTCAGCACGCGCGGGATGGTCGCGGCTTCCAGCTCACGGAATTTCAGGTCCTTGCTGTTCTCGGTGATGTCTTTGACCGTGGACAGGATGTTGTTGGAATCCTTGAGCTTGATCAGGCCGGCCTTGGCCAGCAGCAGCAAGGCACGGCCGCCGTTGGTGGCGTCGTTGGGGATCACCACGTTGGCGCCGCCCGGCAGCTCTTCGAGCTTCTTGAACTTGTTGGAGTAGGCGCCCAGCGGCTCCAGGTGCACGCCGGCAACGCTTACCAGGTGGGTGCCCTTGGCCTTGTTGAACTCATCCAGGTACGGCTGGTGCTGGAAGAAGTTGGCGTCCAGGCGCTTTTCCGCGACCTGCACGTTCGGCTGGATGTAGTCGGTGAAGACCTTGACCTTCAGGTCCACGCCTTCCTTGGCCAGCGCCGGCTTCACGAATTCGAGGATCTCGGCATGAGGCACCGGAGTGGCGGCCACAGTCAGGGTGTCAGCGGCGTGCGCGGAGAACGCGGCAACGGCGGCGAAAGCGACGAGTAGTTTTTTCATCCAGCTAGCTCCTTGTGAGGCGCCCGGTGCCGGACGCCTGCCGGCCAGGGCCGACTTATTTTCGGGAAAAGTGCACCACCAGCTTGTCGCCGACGGTTTGCAGAACTTGAACCAGCACCAGCAACAGCACCACGGTGACCACCATCACATCGGTCTGGAAGCGCTGGTAACCGAAGCGGATCGCCAGGTCGCCGAGACCGCCCGCGCCTACCACGCCCGCCATGGCGGTGTAGGAAACAAGGGTAATCGCTGTCACGGTAATTGCCGCGAAAATACCCGGACGGGCTTCCGGCAGCAGGGCGTTGGTGATGATCTGCCGGGTGGTCGCGCCCATGGACTGGGTGGCTTCGATGATGCCGCGGTCCACTTCGCGCAGGGCGGTCTCCACCAGGCGAGCGAAGAACGGCGTGGCGCCGACCACCAGGGGCGGGATCGCCCCGGCGACACCCAGGGAAGTACCGGTGATCAGCACGGTGAACGGGATCATCACGATCAGCAGGATGATGAACGGCAGCGAGCGCAGGATGTTCACCAGCAGCGACAGCAGGGCGTAGAGGCTCTTCTGCTCCAGCAGCTGGCGCGGGCTGCAGAGGAACAGCAGCACGCCCAGGGGCAGGCCCAGCAGCACGGTGAACAGCAGCGAGCCACCGAGCATCAGCAGGGTGTCGCCGGTGGCCAGCCAGATTTCGTACCAGTCGATATTGGCGAAGAAACTTGTCAGCAGCTCCATTAGCGCAGCACCTCCATGTGGACATCCGCCGCGGTGAAGTGGGCGAAGGCCGCCTCCATGTCACCACCGGTGATAGCCAGGGTCAGTTGCCCGTAAGGGACGTCTTTGATGCGGTCGATGCGGCCGGCGAGGATGCTGTAGTCCACCCCGGTTTCGCGGGCCACGGTGCCCAGCAGCGGCGCGTAGGTGGCGTCGCCCTGGAAGGTCAGGCGCACGATGCGGCCCGGCACGTGGGCGAAGTCGTCGCGCTGTTCGCTTTCGTCGATCTGCTCGTCTTCCTGGACGAAACGCTTGGTGGTCGGGTGCTTGGGATGCAGGAACACCTCGGCCACCGACCCCTGCTCGACGATCACCCCGGCATCCATTACCGCCACCTGGTCGCAGACGCGACGGATCACGTCCATCTCATGGGTGATCAGCACGATGGTCAGCTTCAGTTCACGGTTGATCTCGGCCAGCAGCTGCAGGACCGACGCGGTGGTCTGCGGGTCCAGGGCGCTGGTGGCTTCGTCGCACAGCAGGATCTTCGGCTTGGTCGCCAGGGCGCGGGCGATGCCGACGCGCTGCTTCTGCCCGCCGGACAGCTGGGCTGGGTATTTCTTGGCGTGATCGGAAAGACCGACGCGGGCCAGCAACTCGGCCACGCGCTGGTCGATCGCGCTGCGCGACAGCTCGCCGGCCAGGGTCAGCGGCAGCGCGACGTTGTCGGCCACGGTCTTGGAGGCCAGCAGGTTGAAGTGCTGGAAGATCATCCCGACCTGCTGGCGGAAGCGACGCAGGCCGTTGGCGTCCAGGGCGGTGACTTCCTCGTCGTCGACGACGATCTTGCCGCCGCTGGGGTTTTCCAGACGGTTGATCAGGCGCAGCAGGGTACTTTTGCCCGCGCCGGAATGGCCGATCAGGCCGAATACCTGGCCGTTCTCGACCTTCAGGCTGGTCGGATGCAGGGCGGGAATATCCTTACCGGCGACCCGGTAGGTTTTATGGACGTTTTGAAACTCGATCACGTAGCGAACCTTGTGGGGCGCGTTAGAAAAGGATCAGCGGTTAGCCGGGCGCGCATTTTAGCCTGTCCGTATAGAGGTTCTTAGCATTTATTTTGTATTCATCCTTCGATTTGGCAATAACGCGATCAAAGGTCATAAAAAAGGAACGGCGCCAAACCTCATCAGTCACTCAATAAGCCACTCGAAAAAAGCCAGGTGCCGTGCCTGGCGATTTTGACCGATGAAGCCCCGCCCCGCCGGGGCTTCGCCAACGAGGAGTTTTGCCTGATGAGCAGCAAGAAGCCAAGCGCACCGAAAAGCCAGCTGGCCGGGACCGATACCCTGGATCGCGGCAACACCAACAGCAAGCTGCACAGCCTGGAGACCTTCCGCTCCGACGCCACCGAACAGGCGTTGCGCACCAACCAGGGGGTCAAGGTCGCCGATAACCAGAACACCCTGAAGGCCGGCGCCCGCGGGCCTTCGCTGCTGGAAGACTTCATCATGCGGGAGAAGATCACGCACTTCGACCATGAACGGATCCCGGAGCGTATCGTCCATGCCCGTGGCGTCGGCGCCCATGGTTACTTCCAGACCTACGAGAATCATTCGGCCCTGACCAAGGCCGGCTTCCTGCGCGATCCGGGCAAGAAGACCCCGGTGTTCGTGCGTTTCTCCACGGTGCAGGGGCCGCGCGGCTCTGGCGATACCGTGCGCGACGTGCGCGGTTTTGCCGTGAAGTTCTTCACCGACGAAGGCAACTTCGACCTGGTGGGTAACAACATGCCGGTGTTCTTCATCCAGGACGCGATCAAGTTTCCCGACTTCGTCCATGCGGTCAAACCCGAGCCGCACAACGAGATCCCCACCGGTGGCTCGGCCCACGACACTTTCTGGGACTTCGTGTCGCTGCAGCCGGAATCGGCGCATATGGTGATCTGGGCCATGTCCGACCGGGCGATTCCGAAAAGCCTGCGCAGCATGCAGGGCTTTGGCGTGCACACCTTTCGTTTCATCAATGCCGAAGGCACCTCCAGCTTCGTCAAATTCCACTGGCGGCCGACAGTGGGCACCTGTTCCCTGGTCTGGGACGAGGCGCAAAAGCTGGCGGGCAAGGACACCGACTTCCATCGCCGCGACCTGTGGGAGGCGATCGAGAGCGGCGATTACCCGGAGTGGGAACTGGGTGTGCAGGTGATAGTCGAGGAAAACGAGCACAAGTTCGATTTCGACATTCTCGACCCGACCAAGTTGATCCCCGAGGAGCTGGTGCCGATCACGCCCCTGGGCAAGATGGTGCTCAACCGCAACCCGGACAACTTCTTCGCCGAGACCGAGCAGGTTGCCTTCTGCCCGGGGCATATCGTGCCGGGCATCGACTTCTCCAACGACCCGCTGCTGCAGGGCCGGTTGTTCTCCTACACCGATACGCAGATCAGCCGCCTCGGCGGGCCGAACTTCCATGAGCTGCCGATCAACCGCCCGCTGGCGCCCTTCCACAACGGCCAACGCGATGCCATGCACCGCACCACCATCGATAAGGGGCGGGCCTCCTACGAGCCCAATTCCATCGATGGCGGCTGGCCGAAAGAGACGCCGCCCGCGGCCGAGGACGGCGGTTTCGAGAGCTACAACGAACGCATCGACGCGCACAAGATCCGCCAGCGCAGCCCGTCCTTCAGCGACCACTTCTCCCAGGCGCGACTGTTCTTCAAGAGCATGAGCACGCATGAACAGGAACACATCATCGCCGCCTACAGCTTCGAGCTGGGCAAGGTCGAGCGCGAGTGGATCCGCGCGCGGCAGGTCAACGAGATCCTGGCCAATATCGATCTCGAGCTGGCCAGGCGGGTCGCGCAGAACCTTGGGCTGCCGGTGCCCAAGGCGGGCACTGTCGAGGTGCCTGAACTGACCCCCGATCACTCGCCGGCCCTGAGCCAGGCCAACCTGCTGTCGGGGGATATCAAGACCCGCAAAGTGGCGATCCTGGCGGCGAACGGGGTCGACGGCAAGGCGATCGACGCCTTGAAAAAGGCCCTGCAAGCCGAAGGCGCCCACGCCAGGTTGCTGGGCCCGACCTCGGCGCCCGTGACCACCGCGGACGGCAAGACCCTGCCGGTGGACGCTTCCATGGAAGGACTGCCGTCAGTGGCGTTCGACGCGGTGTTCGTGCCGGGTGGCGCCAAGTCGATACAAGCCTTGAGCGGCGATGGCGTGGCCCTGCATTACCTGCTCGAAGCCTACAAGCACCTCAAGGCGATTGCCTTGCAGGGCGAAGCCAAGCAATTGCTGGATGTGCTCAAGCTGGAAGTGGATGCGGGGTTGATCGTCGGCGGGGATGCCAAGGCGTTGAAGGCGTTCTTCAACGCGATTGCCCATCACCGGGTCTGGGAGCGGGAGCCGAAGGCCAAGGCAATCCCGGCCTGATGCTTTGACGCTTCTGTAGGAGCACAGCTTGCGTGCGAAAGGGTTTGGCACCGCGCGTTTATCGCGGGCAAGTCGGATCGCCGCCCGCTCGCTCCTACAGAGGTGACGTTATTGGGGTTTGCGTGGCGTCAGCACCATCTGTGCCGGGATGTGGCGCAGGATCTGCCGCTCGATCTGCAGGTCGAACTCGCCGTCGAGCTTTTTCACCCGCTTGCTCAGCAGGGTCTTCAGCCAAGGGTAATCTTCGGTGCGTGGCGCCTGGATGCTCACGTCGCACTGGTAATTCACCACATCGGCGGCGATCGCATCGAGTTGCCGATGCAGTTGCTTGATATCACTGAGGTTCAGCGCAATGGTGGTGCTCTCGGCGGCCGGGTCGATCAGCTTGGCTGGCGGCCGGGCTTCAGCTGCCTTGAGTGCGGCTTCGGCTTTTTCCAGCTCGGCTTTACGGGCCTGGGTGATGGCGCCATCGACGCCGCCGGTCAGGGCCGGTGCCTTGGGCATCAGCGCGCGGGCGCGGCTCAGGGCTGTGGCGGCGGCGTTGACATCACCCTTTTGCAACACGATCTGGCTGCGCTGCAGATAGGCTTCGGCCAGCTGGCGCTGGTATTGCTCGAGCTGCGGGTCGTTGGGCGACTGGGCCTGCAAGGCGCTCAACTGGTCTTCGGCGGTGGCCAGTTCGCTGCTGGCGATATTTTGCTGCAGCTGTGCGATGGCCGTGGCCCGGGCGTCGGGCGCTTCAGCCGGCGGCGTGCTCTGGCAGGCACCCAGCAGCAGGGAAAATGCGACAAGGAGCAGATAACGGGAGGCGAACGGCTTCATTCCTGCGACTCTCTAATTGCGCAAAAAGCGAGCAAGTCTACACCCCTCGACGGGGCAGGACAAAACTCAGCAGAAACAATGCGGCCGCCGTGACCACGATCGACGGCCCCGCAGGGGTGTCCTTGAACCACGACAACGCCAACCCGCCACAGACCGCGAGTATGCCCAGCAGGCTCGCGCCCAGCGCCATCTGCTCCGGGGAGCGGGCGTGACGTTGGGCCGCAGCCGCCGGGATGATCAGCAGCGAAGTGATCAGCAAGACCCCGACGATCTTCATCGCCACCGCGATCACCACCGCGATCAACAGCATCAGCGCCAGGCGCAGCGACGCCACCGGCAAACCTTCGACCCTGGCCAGCTCCTCGTGCACGGTGATCGCCAGCAACGGCCGCCACAGGGCCACCAATAGCAGCAGGACCGCGGCGCTGCCGCCAAGAATCCACGCCAGGTCGCCGGGGCTGATCGCCAGCAGGTCGCCGAACAGATAGGCCATCAGGTCGATCCGCACGTCATGCATGAAGCTTAGTACCACCAGCCCGAGGGAGAGGGTGCTGGGGGCGAGAATCCCCAGCAACGTATCGGAAGCCAGCGGCTGGCGCTGTTGCAGGGTGACCAGCAGCACCGCCAGCAGCAGGCAGCCGACGGTCACCGCCACCGCCGGGCTGACATCCAGCAGAAAGCCCAGGGCCACGCCGAGCAAGGCGGCATGGGACAGGGTGTCGCCGAAATAGGCCATGCGCCGCCAGACCACGAACGATCCGAGGGGACCTGCCACCAGCGCCAGCGCCAGGCCTGCGAGCAGGGCGTACAACAGAAAATCAGCCATGCTTGCAGCTATCTCCGTGAACATGAACGTGGCCGGCCGCGGCTCCGGTGACCACCGAACCGTGCAGGTCGTGGGCGTGGTCGTGATGGTGGTGGTAGATCGCCAGGCTCGGCGCGTTCTGGCCGAACAGCTCGACGAAGGCCGGGTCGCCGCTGACCTGTTCCGGGTGGCCGGAGCAGCACACGTGGCGATTGAGGCAGACCACCTGGTCGGTGGTGCTCATCACCAGGTGCAGGTCGTGGGAGACCATCAGCACGCCGCAACCGTGACGGTCGCGCAAGCGGGTGATCAGGCTGTACAGCTCGGCCTGGCCGGCGACGTCCACGCCTTGTACCGGCTCGTCCAGTACCAGCAATTCCGGCTCGCGCAGCAGGGCGCGGGCCAGCAGCACGCGCTGCATCTCGCCGCCGGAAATGCTCTGCACCGGGCTATCGATCACCTGTTCGGCGCCGACTTCGTTCAGCGCGGCCAGGGCTGTCGCGCGGTCCACGCCGGGCACCAGGCGCAGGAAGCGCAGCACCGACAGCGGCAATGTCGGATCGACGTGCAGCTTCTGCGGCATGTAGCCGACCCGCAGCTTCGGCTTGCGCCAGACGCTGCCGCTGTCGGGCTTGAGCAGGCCGAGCACGGCGCGCACCAGGGTGGTCTTGCCGGCGCCGTTGGGACCGATCAGGGTGACGATCTGCCCAGGCTCGACACTGAGCTGGATGTTGTCCAGCACGGTCTGCCCGGCAAAGGTCACCGCGACCTGATCGAGGCGGATCAAGGCATTGCTCATCAAGCCCCCTGGCAGCCCGAGCAGAGGCCGACCACTTCGACGGTCTGGCCTTCGACGACGAAGCCGACATCGCGCGCGCTGCTGATGATCGCGTCGCTGATGGATTTCTGTTCAAGCTCGATGGCGGCGTGGCAGACGCGGCAGATCAGGAACTGACCCTGGTGCGCGTGTTCCGGGTGGTTGCAGCCGACGAAGGCGTTGAGCGAGGCGATGCGATGTACCAAGCCGTTTTCCAGGAGGAAATCCAGGGCGCGGTACACGGTTGGCGGCGCGGCGCGGCGACCGTCCTGTTCGCTGAGCACGGCGAGGATGTCGTAGGCACCCAGCGGCTTGTGGCTTTGCCAGACCAGCTCCAGCACCCGCCGACGCAGGGCGGTCAGGCGCAGGCCTTGGCGGGCGCACAGGGCATCGGCCTCGGACAGTGCGCTGTGTACGCAGTGAGAGTGGTCGTGGGGGCGACTGGCAAGGGGGGTTTTAGGCATGAGCGGCGACGATAATGGTGAGAGACGTTATTATGTTACCCGTTCTTGCCTCTTCGAGTGGTCATCGTGTCCCGACTTTTTGCCCTTTTTGTCGCTTTTACCGCCAGTTTGTTCGTGATCAGCTCGGCCCAGGCCGAAGTCCGGGTCCTGACCAGCATCAAACCCCTGCAATTGATCGCCGCCGCCGTCCAGGACGGCATCGCCGTGCCCGAGGTCCTGCTGCCGCCGGGCGCCTCGCCGCACAACTATGCGCTGCGTCCTTCCGATGTGCGCAAGGTGCAGTCGGTGGATTTGCTGTACTGGATCGGCCCGGATATGGAGAGCTTCCTGCCGCGGGTCCTCAAGGGCCGCACGCTGCCAGCGCTGGCGGTGCAGGACCTGCCAGGCCTGAAACTCCGCCATTTCGCCGAAGATAACCACTCGCACGCTGAAGAAGCCGACGAACATGACCACGATCATCGTCCAGGCAGCCTCGATGCGCACCTGTGGCTGTCGCCGGTCAACGCGCGGGTCATCGCCGACCGCATGGCGCTCGACCTGAGTGCCGCGGACCCGGCCAACGCCGCGCGTTACCAGAGCAACTCCAAGGCCTTCGACCAGCGCCTGGATGCCCTGGACGCCCGTTTGAAAGCCCGCCTGGCCCCGATCTCCGGCAAGCCTTATTTCGTCTTCCATGAAGCCTTCGATTACTTCGAAGACGCTTATGGGCTCAAGCATGCGGGCGTGTTCAGCGTGGCGGCCGAAGTGCAGCCGGGCGCGCAGCACGTAGCGGCGATGCGCGCGCGCTTGCAGCAGGTCGGCAAGACCTGTGTGTTCAGCGAGCCGCCATTGCGCCCGCGCCTGGCCGAAACCCTGGTGGCGGGTTTGCCGGTGAAGCTGGCGGAACTCGATGCGCTGGGCGGCTACACCCCGGCCACCGCGCGGGGTTATGAGCAGGTGCTGGAGAAGCTGGGCAACGATCTGGCGGGTTGCCTGGAATCGTTGTAAAGACGGCTGACGCTATCGCGGGCAAGCCTCGCTCCTACAAGAGAACGTAGGGGCGGGCTTGCCCGCGAGGCTTTCAGAGGGCGAACGGCAATGGCGCACTGACCTGCTGACGCTGGGCCAGGCGCAGCTGGAACTCCATCGGATCGTGAATCAGCACGTCCTGTCCGGCAAAGGACTCGGCGGCGATCAGGCGCGACAGCCAGAAGCGCACGCAGGCCACCCGCAGCATGGTTGGCCACAGCTCGGCCTCGGCGGCGGTGAACGGACGCAGGGCCGCGTAGGCACCCAGCAGGGCCCGGGCGCGGGAGCCGTCGAGCAGGCCGTCGGCGTCGGAACACCAGTCGTTCAGGGCAATCGCCACGTCATACAGCATCGGCCCGGAGCAGGCGTTGTAGAAGTCGATCAGCCCGGTCAGGTGCGTGCCTTCGAACATCGCGTTGTCGCGGAACAGGTCGGCGTGGATGTTGGCCCGAGGCAGCGCGAGGATCTTCACCTTCTGCTCGTCGATTTCATCCAGGGCCCGCTGCAGCAGGTCCCGCGCATACGGGTCGAGATGGGACAGCATCTGCGAGCCTTCTTCCTGCATCCAGTCCAGGCCACGATCGGTCTTGCGCTTGATCATGTTGTCCTTGGTCGCCAGATGCAGATGAGCCAGCAGCTCGCCGACCTGCGCGCAATGCTGGGCATTGGCTTGCTTGATGTGCTTGCCGGCCAGGCGCGGCTGCAGCAGCGCCGGCTTGCCGGCCAGCTCGCGCAGGGCCACGCCGTCGGTGGTGCGCAGGGCGTAAGGCACCGGCAGGTCGGCGTCGTGCAGCACGTCCAGCAGTTCGATGAAGAACGGCATTTCCTGGACCGGGCCGCGCTCGACCAGGGTCAGGACGAATTCGCCCTGTTCCAGGCTGATGAAGAAGTTGGTGTTTTCGCTACCAGCGGCAATCCCCTGGAAGTCAAGCAGGCGGCCGAGCCCGTAAGGGGCGAGAAAGGTTTCCAGCTCGGGCCGAGCCAGGGGAGTAAACACAGACATGGTTAAAAACTGCCAGTACGGGCGCCGCTGTCGAGCCAGCGCCGGTTGAAGTTAGGAGTGGTTTACCACTCGAAAATTTTCCATGCCGGAATCAGCATATCCGGCTGGTCAGAACGAATGAAATTGCCATCGGAACCGTCGGCGCGCACCAGAAAGTAGGGTTTGCCGACCTTCGGTGTGACCTTGATGGCGTACAGGAAACCGTTCTGGCGGTACTCCTGGATGGTCTTGTCGCCTTCCGTGCGAATGGTTACTTCCGGATCCGCCGATGGCGCATCCTCCGCCGCAATCACGGCCATCGGCGCGATTGCAATCAGGCTGGCCAGCAGCAAGCGATTTAGTGTGCGCATGATAACCTTGTCCCTTTGTCGTCAACGGTCCCGCTATTCTAGCGCCGGACCCGCCGAAAAGGTTGATCCTGCTCATGAGCCAAGCCCCCCTCGTCCTGGTGGACGGTTCGTCCTACCTGTACCGCGCCTTCCACGCGCTGCCCCCGCTGACCACTTCCAAAGGCATGCCGACCGGTGCGGTCAAGGGCGTGCTGAACATGCTCAAGAGTCTGCGCAAGCAGTACCCGGACAGCCCGTTCGCCGTGGTGTTCGACGCCAAGGGCGGGACCTTCCGCGATGACATGTACGCCGAGTACAAGGCCAATCGCCCGAGCATGCCCGACGACATGCGGGTGCAGATCGAACCGCTGCACGCCAGCGTGATCGCCCTGGGCTTTCCGCTGCTGTGCGTCGAGGGCGTCGAGGCGGACGACGTGATCGGCACCCTGGCCCGCAGCAGCGCGGCGGCCGACCGGCCGGTGGTGATCTCCACCGGCGACAAGGACATGGCGCAGTTGGTGGATGGGCACATTACGCTGGTCAACACCATGTCCGGTAGCAGCATGGACGTGGAGGGCGTGAAGGAGAAATTCGGCGTCGCTCCCGAGCAGATCATCGATTACCTGGCGCTGATGGGCGACTCCTCCGACAACATTCCGGGTGTGCCGGGCATCGGCCCGAAGACTGCTTCCGGCCTGTTGGTGGGGGTGAACGGTGGCCTGAACGAGCTGTATGCACAGCTCGATATCGTCCCGAGCCTGCCGATTCGCGGGGCCAAGACCCTGCCGGCCAAGCTCGAAGAGCACAAAGAGATGGCTTTCCTCTCCTATCAGCTGGCGACGATCAAGGTCGATGTGCCGCTGGATGTCGGCCTGGACGACCTGCACCTGGGCGAACCGGATCGCGACAAACTGGTCGAGCTGTACAGCCTGCTGGAGTTCAAGAGCTGGCTCGACGAGCTGCAGCGCGATGCCAAGCGCCTGGAGTTGAGTGTCGCCGCCTCTGAACCGGTGGCCGACTTGTTGACTCAGGCCGAGATTGAAGTGCCGGTGGTTGTCGAAGCCCGGTACGAAACCATCCTCGATCAGGCGCGCTTCGATGTCTGGCTGGAAAAACTGAAGAACGCCAAACTGTTCGCCTTCGATACCGAAACCACCGGTATCGACGCCCAGCAGGCGCAGCTCGTGGGGCTGTCCTTCGCCGTGCAGGCCAACGAAGCGGCTTATATTCCGCTGACTCACTCCTACCTCGACGTGCCGGAACAACTGGATCGCGACACCGTCCTGCGCGCCCTGAAGCCGATTCTCGAAGACCCGAACAAACTCAAGGTCGGCCAGCATGCCAAGTTCGACATGAATATCCTGGCCAACTGCGCCATAGGCGGCGATCAGGCCAACGGCATCACGGTGCGCGGGGTCGCCTTCGACACCATGCTCGAGTCCTATGTGCTCAATTCCACGGCTACCCGGCACGACATGGACAGCCTGGCGGAGAAATACCTGGGCCACACCACCGTGAGCTTCCAGGACATCGCCGGCAAGGGCGCCAAGCAGCTGACGTTCGACCAGATCGCCCTCGAGCAGGCCGGGCCTTATGCGGCGGAAGACGCCGATGTGACCCTGCGTCTGCATCAGGTCCTGCATGAAAAACTGGCCGCGATCCCGAGCCTGGCCAGTGTGCTCAGCGATATCGAAATGCCCGTGGTGCCGGTGCTGGCGCGGATCGAGCGCCAGGGTGCCTTGGTGGACGCCGACCTGCTGGGCGTGCAGAGCATCGAACTGGGCGACAAGATGGTGGCGCTAGAGCGTGAAGCCTTCGAGATCGCCGGCGAAGAATTCAACCTCGGCTCGCCCAAGCAGCTGGGGGTGATTCTCTATGACAAGCTCGGCCTGCCGGTGCTGAAGAAAACCGCCAAAGGCCAGCCGTCCACTGCTGAAGAAGTGCTGGCCAAGCTGGCCGAGGACGACTACCCGCTGCCCAAGGTGCTGATGCAGTACCGCTCCATGAGCAAGCTCAAGAGCACCTACACCGACCGTCTGCCGGAGCAGATCAACCCGCGTACCGGGCGAATCCACACCTCCTATCACCAGGCAGTCGCGTCTACCGGGCGTTTGTCTTCCAGCGATCCGAACCTGCAGAACATCCCGGTGCGTACCGCCGAAGGCCGGCGCATCCGCCAGGCCTTCATCGCGCCGCCTGGCTACAAGCTGCTGGCGGCGGACTATTCGCAGATCGAACTGCGGATCATGGCGCACCTGTCCCGCGACGAAGGGCTGATGAATGCCTTCCGCAATAACCTCGACGTGCACACGGCCACCGCGGCCGAAGTGTTCAAGGTCGAACTCAAGGACGTCAGTTCCGATCAGCGCCGCAGCGCCAAGGCGATCAACTTCGGCCTGATCTATGGCATGGGCGCGCAGAAGCTCGGCAAGGACATCGGCGTCGATACCAAGACCGCCAAGGCCTATATCGACACCTACTTCGCCCGCTACCCCGGCGTGCGCGAATACATGGACCGCACCCGCGCCCAGGCCGCGGAACAAGGTTATGTGGAAACCCTGTTCGGCCGCCGCCTGTACCTTCCGGAGATCAACTCCAACAAGCCGCAGGAACGCGCCGGCGCCGAACGTACGGCGATCAACGCACCGATGCAGGGCACGGCGGCCGACATCATCAAGAAGGCCATGGTGGCGGTAGACAACTGGCTGACGGCCTCAGGCCTGGATGCCAAGGTCATCCTGCAAGTGCACGACGAACTGGTGCTGGAAGTGCGCGAAGACCTGGTGGACAAGGTGAGCGAGGAGATTCGCGGCTACATGAGCAAGGCCGCGACCCTGGATGTGCCGCTGCTGGTCGAAGTCGGGGTGGGCAGCAACTGGGATGAGGCGCACTGAGGCGAGAAGGCAGTGCTTTGGCCGCGGCATAGTGCCGCGGCGAAGGCTGGCGAAGAGCTATTAGTGCGGAAAATTTCATCGACTATTGCCAATAGTTTTTGAAACCTCCCGGAACTTAATCCGTGAAAGCCCACTCAGAGTAACTGAATGGCTGGTGAAGCCCTTCGATGCTCCTATGTTGTGTTAAGTGTTGGCAGATATCTGGACCCCGCCCTAGCGGTCCGGAACTTGGACCCCGAACTTCCCCTCCCCATACGAAGTCCGGGGTTTTTTTTGCCCCAAAACTGCCTGTGGAATGATCATGCTGCGTTAAAAGCGCGGCTCGAAATGCTCATTTACAGCCAGTAAACTCCGCTTTCGAGCCGCGCTTTTGCCTTGCCTGATCACTCCACAGACAGTTTTATCTATGTTTTTCAGGCCTCGGTTTCGGCGCCTTTGTCCGCCAGTTCCATCCAGCCCGCCAGTACAGTGTAGGCCTCTTCCAGGCCCATGCGTTTTGGTGCCGAAAACAGTTGGATGGTGACGTTATCGCCCCAGCCCTTACGGATTTGCGACTGCACCTTGAGCAGGGTGTTCTTGGCCGCGCCGTAGGTCAGTTTGTCGGCCTTGGTCAGCAGGATGTGCATCGGCATGCCGCTGGCAACGGCCCAGTCGAGCATCAGCAGGTCGAAGTCGGTCATCGGATGGCGGATGTCCATCATCAGAATCAACCCTTTCAGGCTCTCGCGGCTGCCCAGGTAGGCTTCCAGGTGACGCTGCCAGTGTTGCTTGAGCGGGATCGGTACTTTCGCGTAACCGTAACCCGGCAGGTCGACCAGACGGCGATCGTCGTCTAGCTTGAAGAAGTTCAACAGCTGCGTGCGGCCCGGAGTTTTCGAGGTGCGTGCCAGGCTGGCATGGGTCAGGGTATTCAGGGCGCTGGATTTGCCAGCGTTGGAACGCCCGGCGAAGGCCACTTCGAAGCCTTCGTCGTCGGGGCATTGATCGACTTTGGCGGCGCTGAGCATGAAAGTGGACTGTTGGCACAGACCAAGAATGGGATTTTTGAGTTGCATGGGATTTCCGATAGGGGCGGTGCCGAGAATGGACGCGGCGAGCGGTGTCGTTTCCGTTTCAGTAGCGCCAGTATATAATGCCGCAGATTTTGTGTGCGCTTTGTCCCAGCGTAGGATGAAGTTCACGAGAGCGATAGACCTTGATTGCGCATTAGAACGCAGCACGCTCTCAACCCTGAAAAGGTCGTTTTATGACGAAATGGCTGCTGGCTGCCGGCGTCCTGATACCGCTTTACAGCGCTCAGGCTACACAGGATCCGGAAGCTGTGTACAACCGTGTTTGTGGGGCTTGTCATTCCGGCCAACTACCAACGGCTCCCCGCAAGGGGGACCAGGGAGCTTGGGCGCCGAGGCTGGCGCAAGGTATGGAGACGCTGGTGCAACACGTGACCCAGGGTTTCAAGGCGATGCCGCCGCGTGGTTTGTGCATGGACTGCAGTGCCGAGGATTACCGAGCCATCATCCTTTGGATGAGCGAGTGATCCCGGTCCATAACTCTTAACCCTTAGCCGTAGTTGGATTAGCTGATGAACAAATTACTCGTGAGTCTGCTGTTGACCTTGGGCATCACAGGTGTCACCCATGCTGCAGGCGACGCTGCTGCCGGTCAGGCGAAAGCCGCTGTATGTGGTGCTTGCCATGGTCCGGATGGGAACAGCATGGCGCCTAACTTTCCAAAGCTGGCGGGTCAGGGTGAGCGTTACCTGAACAAGCAGTTGCACGACATCAAGTCCGGCAAGCGCCAGGTGTTGGAAATGACCGGCCTGCTGACCAACCTGAGCGATCAGGACCTGGCCGACCTCTCCGCCTACTTCGCCAGCCAGAAAGGCAGCGTCGGCGCGGCAGACCCGAAAGTCGTGGCTCGCGGTGAAGAGTTGTTCCGTGGCGGCAAGCTGGATCAAGGCATGCCTTCCTGCACCGGTTGCCACTCGCCAAATGGCACGGGTAACGCCGCTGCCGGCTTCCCGCACCTGGGTGGCCAGCATGCTCAGTACGTAGCCAAGCAGTTGACCGACTTCCGCGAAGGCAACCGCACCAACGACGGCGACACCATGATCATGCGCAGCATCGCCGCCAAGCTGAGCAACAAGGACATCGAAGCGGTATCCAGCTACATCCAGGGCCTGCACTGAGGCCGGCGATCATGTTGCGAAAGGGTCTATCTTGCGCAACGTTAATGATCGATTAATCTGTCGATGAAAGCATAAAGGGTGGCTCAGGCCGCCCTTTTTTATGGCGTCTGCCGCTACACTAGCGAACTCAAGCCCTGCCATGACCTGTCTGCGAACAGGCCGCGCGAGGCGACCTTACTTGTTCAGGAGTAAAGCATGCGTAATCTGATTCTCAGCGCCGCTCTCGTCACCGCCAGCCTGTTTGGCATGACTGCTCAAGCCGCCGAGCCCCTTGAAGCCGGTAAACAATATGTAGAGCTGAGCAGCGCCGTTCCGGTTGCGGTGCCTGGCAAGATCGAAGTGGTCGAGCTGTTCTGGTATGGCTGCCCACACTGCTACGCCTTCGAGCCGACCATCAACCCATGGGCTGAAAAACTGCCGGCCGATGTCAACTTCGTGCGCATCCCTGCCATGTTCGGCGGTATCTGGAACGTTCACGGCCAACTGTTCATCACCCTGGAAGCCATGGGTGTCGAGCACAAGGTCCACAAAGCAGTATTTGAAGCCATCCATGGCGGCAAGAAACTCGCCACTCCTGAAGAGATGGCCGAGTTCCTGGCCGGCGAAGGCGTCGACAAGGACAAATTCCTGAGCACCTACAATTCGTTCGCCGTCAAAGGCAAGGTCGAGGACGCGAAGAAGAAGGCCCAGGCCTATCAGATCTCTGGCGTACCGACCATGGTCGTCAACGGCAAGTACCGTTTCGACCTGGGCACCGCCGGTGGTCCTGAAGGTGCCCTGAGCGTCGCCGACCAGCTGATCGCCAAAGAGCGGGCGGCCAAGTAAGCGAGCCCCTGCCATGCGACGTTGGGGTACGGAACGTATCGTTGGCCTGCATGATCCGCGGGTCAACGAGCACCATGTGGCGTCCTCCGGCCTGCCGGCAGACAGCCGTCTGCGGCTGCTCAGTTTCAATATCCAGGTCGGTATCAGTACCGAACGTTATCGGCATTACCTGACCCGTGGCTGGCAGCACCTGCTGCCGCACAACGGGCGCGCCGACAACCTGCAAAAGATCGGCGATCTGCTGGGCGACTTCGATCTGGTCGCCCTGCAGGAAGCCGATGGCGGCAGCCTGCGCTCGGGCTACGTCAATCAGGTCGAGCACCTGGCCCAACTCGGCGCCTTCCCCTACTGGTACCAACAGCTCAATCGCAACCTTGGCCGCCTGGCCCAGCACAGCAATGGCGTGCTCAGCCGCCTGCGTCCCTGGGCGATCGAAGATCATCCGCTGCCCGGCCCCAAGGGGCGTGGTGCGATCCTCGTGCGCTTCGGCGATGGTCCCGAGGCGTTGGTGGTGGTGATGATGCACCTGGCCCTGGGCGCCCGTACGCGTACCCGGCAACTGGCCTATATCCGCGAGATGATCGGCGGCTACAAGCATCAGGTGCTGATGGGCGACATGAATACCCACGCCAGCGATCTGCTGGAGCATTCGCCGTTGCGCGACCTCGGTCTGCTGGCGCCGCAACTGGAAGCGACGTTCCCCAGCTGGCGCCCACAACGCTGTCTTGATCATATTTTGCTCAGCCCCAGCCTGACGCTGGAGCGGGTCGAAGTCCTGGCCCAACCGATTTCCGATCACCTGCCGGTCGCGGTAGAGATTCGTCTGCCGGGTTCGCTCACGGCCGATGCATTGCCCGCGCTGAGTCCTGCCCCTCGCGGAACCCATGAATGAGCGACGACGCCCAGCGCTGGAAAGAGAAGTACCTCAAAAGTATCGAACAACAGGAAAAACTCGAGCGACGCTGGAATGCCCGCCTCGACCTGCTTCGCCGTGGCCTGGTGCGCAGCACGCTGGCGGCCGAAGGTACTGATCGCGCTGTCGATCAGTGCATGAAGGAAATGCGCGAGGTGGTACGCACCGACGATATGGACGCGGCCTTGGCGGCCCTGTTGCCGCGCCTGGAAAAAGCCGTGCTGGACTCCGAGCAGCGCCGCGAGACCCGCATCGAGCAAATGAGCACGGCCCTGACCTCGCTGGTCAGCCAGTTGCAGAAGCTGCCGTTGCCTCGCGAGGTGAGTCGTCCGCTGAAAAACTTCGCCAAGCAACTGGATGGTCGTGTCGGCCAAGCCCGGGAAATTCCACTGTTGCTGGGTGAGTTGAGCGGCCTGCAAGGCAAGGCGCTGAGCCAGCTGGAGAACCCCACGGAGCCGCCCCGCCCAGGTTTGCTGCAGCGCCTGTTTGGTGGTCGTGACGCTGACGAAGCGCCTGTCCTGTCCGCGGCCGAAATGCCTGCGGTGGTGGCGAGCCCGGTTGCGGTACAGCCACTGGCAACGGCTGAAAGCGCTGCGGTTGAAACGCCCCCGCCTCGTGTCGAAGTCGCGCCCGCACGGCCGTCCGAAGCCCCTGCGCCTGTGGTCGAGGAGCTCGCTGCTGTCAGCCAGCCGCCCGAGCCACAACCGCAAGCACTGCCCGAGGTAACCACGGCTGTCCAGGTCGAAGCCTTTGTACCGCCGGTGCTGGAGTCGGAGAAACCCATCGCCGTCGAGTCGGCCCCGCCGATGCTGGATTCACAGGAATCGCCGTCGCCAGCCGCGCCTGAACCCATTGAAGTGCCGCCGGCCGTGCAGCCTTCGACTGTCGAAGCTGCGGTTGCTCCTTCCAACCCGGACGAATTGATCGTTGCCGCACCCGCCGAGGCGGCCCTGGCGCCTGTGTTGCTCGATCGCTTGCCGTTGCCGGCGGCCATGGCCGAGGCGCTGGCGGCGATCGACCCGCAGCAGGCCGAGCAGGATGTGCTGTATGCCCTGCCCGACACGCCGGAACCCTCCTACAGTTCGGTGGCCAAGCACATCGAACATACCCTGCTCGGCCTTCTGGATGACCTGAGCTTGCCAGAACGTCATCGGCCGCAAGCCGAGTCCATGCGCGATCGCTTGCAACATGGGTTGAACTGGTACGAATTGCTGCCGATCCTCGACGATCTGGCGGTATTGATGCTGGCGATCACCGACAGCGGCCAGCATGAGTTCGAGGCGTATCTCAAGCGACTCAACGAGCGCCTGGAATCCTTCCAGAGCAACCTGCAGGCCGCTAGCGAGGGCCATGCCGACAGCAGTTCGGCGGCGCGGGAGATGGACACGCAGATTCGCGAGCAGGTCGATGGCCTGCAAAGCAGCGTTCAGGAAGCGGCGGATCTGGACGATCTCAAGCAGGTGCTGGAAAGCCATCTGGAAGGCCTGCTTGGCACCATGGACCATCACCAGAAGCAGCGTGACGAACGCGAAAAGGAAGTGGCTGCGCGCCTGCAAAGCCTGGCCGAGCGGGTGTCGAGCATGGAGCAGGAAGCCCAGGGCTACCGCGAGCACCTGGAAGAACAGCGGCAGAAAGCGCTGATCGATCCCCTCACCGGCCTGCCCAATCGGGCAGCCTGGAGCGAGCGTCTGGAGCATGAAGTGGCGCAGTGGCAGCAGCACGGCAACACCTTGTTGCTGGCGATGCTCGACCTCGACCACTTCAAGCGGATCAACGACAACTACGGTCACCTGGCCGGCGACAAGGTGCTGAAGATTATCGCCGGCGTGCTGCGCAAGCGCCTGCGCGGCAACGATTTCATCGCCCGTTTCGGCGGTGAAGAGTTCGTCCTGCTGATACCCGATACCACCTGGCTGGTCGGGGCGCGCCTGGCGGAAACCTTGCGGGCAGCCATCGAAGCCTGTCCGTTTCACTTCAAGGGCGAGCGGGTGACCATCACCATGTCCATCGGCATGAGTGCTTTCAAACCGGGAGAACGCAGCGACCTGGTGCTCAAGAGAGCCGATCAGGCGCTCTATCGGGCCAAGGAGGCGGGGCGCAACCGGGTGGAACTGGGCTGACGCATAATTTGTTCCATTTTGTATAAACCGGTGTTTTCGCCGGTTTTCCGCAAAGGCAGTACGTTACACTGTTGCATTATTTTCTCCAGCGTACTGCCTTCCGCCATGAAAGTTCTTGTCCTCGCTTTGTCCCTTCTGTTGCTGGCCGGTTGCGCCAGCGGTCCGCGTTTCGATACCAGCCACCCTTCGGTCAACTTCGATGAGCGGGTGCAGTTCGTGGTGGTGCATTACACCTCGGCCTCGATGGAGCGCTCCCTGCAACTGCTGACCCATGGCCAGGTCAGCAGCCACTACCTGATCGGCGACGACAAGGCGGCGACCATCTACAAACTGGTGGACGAGCAATACCGCGCCTGGCACGCCGGCGAGAGCCAGTGGCAAGGCCGTACCTGGCTGAACTCCAGTTCCATCGGGATCGAGATCGTCAACCCGGGCTTTCGCGACCTGCCCACCGGGCGTGTCTGGTATCCCTACAGCGAAGCGCAGGTCCAGAGCCTGATCGTGCTGCTCAAGGACATCAGCAAGCGCAACAACATCGCGCCACAGCACATCATCGGCCACAGTGATATCGCTCCCCTGCGCAAGCTCGACCCGGGTCCGTTGTTCCCCTGGAAGCGTCTGGCCGAAGCCGGGTTGGGCCGGTGGCCGAACGCCCAGGCGGTGGCGCGCCAGCAGGCGTTCTTTGCCGCGCAGTTGCCGAGCATCGCCTGGTTCCAGCAAGGCCTGGCGCGCCTGGGTTATGAGACGCCGAAGACCGGCGAACTGGATGTGGCGACCCGTCATGTGCTGGCCGCGTTCCAGATGCATTACCGGCCGTCGCGTTTCGACGGCCAGCCGGATGCAGAAAGCGCTGCGATCCTGCAGGTGCTCAACCAGACAAAATAATGACGCCCGCCCGACGGTCAGGGTTTTTTCTCAATCAGTAGCTATAACTCATTGGTAACCCTCGGATATCCAATGATGCCGGCCGCTCGCGAACCCCTACGCAGTTGGTTCTATCGCCCCTGGCTGTTGGCGATGTGTGCGGCTGTGTTGAGTGCGGCCCTGCTGCTGGCGGCGAGCCTGGGCATTGCGATGCACGAGGCGCAACTGCGCGAAAGCGAGCAGATGAATGCCCAGGGCCAGCGTTTTCTCGAACGCCTGGAGCAATTGTTCGGTCAGTTGCGTGAAGGCCTGGATGTACTCGAGGCGCAGCCCCTGCGCGAATGCAGCCCCGAGATGGTCGTGACCCTGCAGCAGATCAGCTTCAGTTACCGCTTCATTTATGAAGCGGCCTATATCGATGCCGCCCAGGCCTGCACCAACTGGCCGCTCCAGGACAACCTGGCCGTGATGCGACCGCCGGATATCCGCGGCCCGACCTACAGCTACTGGCTGAACACTTCTACCGAACCCAATGAAAACCGCGCGGCGCTGATGCTCGGGCGCGGTAACTTTCGCGTGGCGACGTCTCGCGGGCACCTGACCGACATGGTCGACCTGCCCGCCAACAGCAGCCTGATGGTGGTTCTCGACCATGGCTCGCGGGCCATTCCGGTGCTGGGGCCGGCGCTGGACTGGCCGCCAACCGAACCGTGGCCGCCCATGGGACGCAGCCCGTTGCTGGTGACCCAGGACCAATTGATCTACCGGATGCCCACCAGCAATCCGGAGTATCAGATGGTGCTCGTCACCCCCCGCACCAACATGCGCCGAGAAATCTTCGAGGGGTGGTGGTGGCTGCTGCCCAGCAGCCTGGTGCTGGCGGTCTTCATCGGCGGCCTGGCCTTTCAACTGGCCGGGCAGCGCCAATCCCTGGGCGCCGAATTGCAGGGGGCGCTGCGCCGCGGTGAGCTGCAGGTGCTGTATCAACCCATCTTCGATCTGCGAACGCGCCAGTGTGTCGGCGCCGAGGCCCTGCTGCGCTGGCGTCGTCCGGACGGCACCCTGACCAGCCCGGAGCTGTTCATTCCCATGGCGGAGAACACCGGGCAGATCCGCCCGATCACCGATTTTGTCCTGCAACGCCTGCTCGAACAGTTGGGGCATCTGTTGCGGGCCAACCCGCAGCTGTACATCTCGGTCAACCTGGCGGCCTGCGATGTCATGGTGCCGCGGATCGGCAAAGTGATGGCGCGCCTGTTGGCGCTGCATCGGGTGGCGGCGCGGCAGATCGCTTTCGAAGTCACCGAGCGCGGGCTGATCGATGTGGTGGTCGCCCGGCATAACCTGCAAGCCTTGCGGGACGTTGGCCATCAGGTGCTGATCGACGACTTCGGCACGGGTTATTGCAGCCTGGCATACCTGCAGACCCTGCCGGTGGATTACCTGAAGATCGACAAGGCGTTCATCGATGCCCTGGGGCATGACGCCGCCAGCAGCGGCGTCGCCCCGCACATCATTCGCATGGCCCATGCCCTGCAGCTCAAGGTGATTGCCGAGGGCATCGAGTTCGAGGATCAGGCGTTGCTGCTGAGCAGCGAGGGTGTGCGTTTTGGCCAGGGCTGGCTGTTCGCCCATGCGCTGAGCGCGGTGCAGTTCATCGACCTGATTACCCGCGGGCGCCGCCTGGGGCCGCGGCGCCTGGATGACGGGGCCTAGCCCCTAGAGGGGCAAGGCCAGATAGAACTGGGTTCCCTGCCCGGGCCGTGAATAGACGCCCATGCGCCCGCCGTGCAGTTGCACGATTTCCTTGCACAGCGCCAGGCCCAGGCCGGCCCCACCTTTCTTGCGTCCGACCTGGACAAAGGGTTCGAAAATCCGCCCCTGCTGCCCGTAGGCGATGCCTTCGCCGTTGTCTTCGACGCTGATGATGACCCGCTCGCCATGCCTACGGGCCTGCAAGCGGATCAAGCCACCCTTGGTGGTATGCCGCAGGGCATTGTCGATCAGGTTGTCCAGCACCCGCTCCAGCTGCATGCGGTCGGCGTGCAGCCGCGGCAACGGCGCCTGGAGCTCCACCCGCAGCTCGATGCCCTGCGCCGTGGCTGCGCCGATGAAGCGGTTGCGCGCCTGCTCCAGCAGCTCTTCCAGGGTGCAAGGCGCCAGGGTGAGTTTCTGCAGGCCGTTTTGATAACGCGAGAAGTTCAGCAGGTCGTTGATCAGTTGCATCAGGCGCTGCATTTCTTCGTTGACGGTGTTCAGCAGGTCGGCTTCGCGGGACTCTTCAGGGAAGCGCAGACGTTCCTGCAACAGGCCGAACGCCATGTGCATGCCGGTGACCGGGGTGCGCAATTCATGGGAGGCACGCAATACGAACTCGCTGCGCACACGCTCGAAGGCTCGCTGTTCAGTGACGTCGTGCAGCACCATCACCGCGCCGAGGATATGCCCCTGGGGATGGCTGACCGGGGTCAGGCTGTAGGTCAGCAGGCGCGATTCGCCATCGACCTCGACGCTGAGGTCTTCCGGCGCCCGTTCCAGGGTGCCGCCGCGCAATACCAGTTGCAGTTGCTCGTCCAGTTCCGGTCGCTGCAGGGCACTGCCCAGCCCTTGTCCGAGGCGCTCCTCGTCCCAGCCCAGCTGACGTTGGGCTACCGGGTTGAGGTGTTCCAGGTGACCCTGGCGGTCGATCATCAGCAAACCGTCGTCGATGCTGTCGAGCACCGATTGCAGGCGCTGCTGGCCGGCGAGCAGTTCGTCGACATTGGTGGCCTGATGCTCGCGCAGGGCTTGGGCCATGATCCCGAAGCGCCGGGTCAGCAAGTTCATCTCGGCAGCCGCAGACAGGGGCAGGGTCACGTCGAAGTTGCCCTGGCCGATATTGTCGGCGGCCTTGGCCAGCGCTTCGATGGGGCCGCCAAAGCGCCGGGCGATGCCGTGGGCGGTGATGAAGCCGATGATCAGCACGGCCAGCCCGACCAGGCCAAGCAGGCCGGCGATCAGCAAGGCGCGATTGCGAGCCTGGTGTTCGATGTCATTGATGTTGTCCAGGGCCTGCTTGTGCTCGCCGATCAAGCCATTGCGCAGGGTATTGAAGCGGTGGGTCAGTTCGGTATTGCCATTGACCCCTGCCGAGCTCCCGTCGGCGCGCTCGAAGGCTTCGAAAAAACGCTGGTAGTCGTCGCGTGCCTGGGTGAAGCCGTTACGCACATTGTTTTGCCGTTCATGCTCGATGCCCTGCTCGAGCAGGGCCAGGTATTCCTGCCTGGAGTCGTCCAGCGCCGTCCGGTCAGGGTTGTGGTTGAGCATGATGAGCAGTTGGTCGCCCAGGGTCTGTCGTAGCTTGAGCCCCAGGTCCAGGGTAATGAAGTTGTTGCGGATCAGCGCTTCCTGGGTCTTGGCCATCTGCATCACGCTGACCAGCCCGAGCAGCAGGCCAAGCAGCGCCACGGTGATCAGCGCCGAGATGCTCAGAAACAGTCTCGTGCGCAGTTTCATCGCTAACTTCATGAGGGGCGGCTCACAGGTTGTACTGTTTGCGTTTGCGGTACAGCGTCGAGGCGTCGATGCCGAGCGTCTTGGCGGCCTGGTCGAGGGTATCGCTGGTGGCCAGCACGGCGCCGATATGGGCTTTCTCCAGCTCGTCCAGGCTCAAGGCAGCGCCGATGCGCGGGGTGTTGTTGGTCGGTTGCTCGGCCATGCCCAGGTGGCTGATCTCTACCTTTTCCTGGGGACAGATGATGCTGGCGCGTTCCACCACGTTGCGCAGCTCGCGGATATTGCCCGGCCAGCGGTAATTGAGCAGCGCTTCGCGGGCCTCGTCGCTGAAGCCACGGGCGGGACGGGCGTATTCCTTGACGAAGCGCGCCAGGAAACGGTCGGCCAGGGTCAGGATGTCTTCGCTGCGTTCGCGCAGCGGCGGCAGGTGCAGGGTGATCACGTTCAGACGGTACAGCAGGTCTTCACGGAAGCGTCCGTCGCGCACCATGTCCTCGAGGTTGAGGTTGGTCGCGGCGAGGATGCGCACGTCGGCGCGGCGGGTCACCGGGTCGCCGACCCGCTCGTATTCCTTGTCCTGGATGAACCGCAGCAACTTGGGTTGCAGGGTCAGCGGAAAGTCGCCGATCTCGTCGAGGAACAGCGTGCCGCCGTCAGCCTGGTTGACCCGGCCAAGGGTGCTTTCGCTGGCGCCGGTAAAGGCCCCGCGGCTGTGACCGAACAGCTCGCTCTCCATCAGTTCGGCGTTCAGCGACGGGCAGTTGATGGTGACGCAGGATTTCCTGGCGCGCTTGCTCCAGCCATGAATGGCCCGGGCCAGCTCGCCCTTGCCGGTGCCGGACTCGCCGAGGATCAGGATGTTGGCGTCGGTGCCGGCGACCTGGCGGGCGGTTTCCAGCACCACTTTCATTGCCGGACTGTGCGAATCCAGGCCGTCCTTGGGTTTGCGCACTTCGCCTTCGAGGGCCTCCAGGCGCGCCGAGAGCTGGCGGACTTCCAGCTGCTTGGCGGTCGCCAGGCGCAGTTGATCGGGGCTGCAGGGCTTGACCAGATAGTCGGCGGCGCCGGCCTGGATCGCGTCCACCGCGGTATCGACGGCCGAATGGGCGGTGACGATGACCACCCGCATCCAGGGGGCCTGGATGCGCATCTGGGCCAGTACGTCCAGGCCGTTGTCCTCGCCCAGGCGCAGGTCGAGGAAACACAGGTCGAACACCTGGCGTTGCAGCAAGGTATCGGCCTGAGCGGCGCTATTGGCCGTGGCGACGGTGTAGCCCTCGTCTTCCAGGCAGTAACGGAAGGTACGAAGGATCGCGGACTCATCATCTACCAGAAGAATGCGGCCTTGATTTTCCGGTGCTGATTCCATGTCCGAGGCTCCTGAAGTGAGTGATCTTATTTAGTCCCGGAAAAATCGGGCAAGTTGCATGGTTAATTCTGATCGATTTCACGGCGTGCGGATTAGTTATCTCCTGGCTATATTGCTAATCGATTGAAAATAATAGGTTTTTTATTGATTTTAGGACTTGCCCGCAGGCCTTTCCCGATTTCGCCACTGTACTCCATGCATTTTCAGCTGCGCTTTTTTCCTCAACTACCGGGTCGATCGTGCAATTCGCACGGTATCCAGGGCGGCATCGTGCAGGATGGCGTATGGCAAACCTCCCAATCTGATTACAAGTAATTGTTTTTATTGAGTTTGTTCTAATCGTGAAAGCTGGCATGCAGGCTGCAACAACCTGATCAGGCTCGGTTGAACAAGCCGCAGGCACAGCAACAAGCGTTGAGAACAATGACCCCCATGGGAGGAGCTTCCGGATGAAACGCCAACGTCTCGCCCCATTGTCTGTTTCGTCCCTGCATCTGCAGCAGGGATTGTTCGCCAGCCTGGCATTGCTGGTGACCTTGATTGGCGGTCAGCAGTTTTCACGTTGGGAGCAAAGCCAGCAGCAAGAAGCTGTGAGGTTGCCGGTTTCTCATCCCACTCAAACCCACTTCAGTGCAGTCAGCACTCGGTTTGCCGATTCCGCCCCGATACTTCTGATGGACGTCGACCAGGCTCAGCCTGCCACCGACACGGCTTATCAGGAGCGCTGGGTGTTCTAGGCAGGACAGTCGGTGCGCAACGGCGGGCCGGCTAGGCAGTACCTCTAAATAGAAGCGTAAGGAGAATGACCATGTTGAGCTGGGCAATCACATTCCTGATCATTGCCATCATCGCCGCGGTACTGGGCTTTGGTGGTATCGCGGGCACCGCCACGGGTATCGCCAAGATTCTCTTTGTCGTTTTCCTGGTGATGTTCATCGCTTCCTTCTTCTTTGGCCGTCGTGGTCGAGGTTGAACATGAGCGTTTCTTTGAAAACATTGGCCGCCGCCCTGTTGCTGGGCGGCGCGGCCACGGCGATGGCGGCCAACGACGGTCAGACCCGGGTCAACGAGTTGTTGAACAGTGACCCGCAATACCGTGAAACCTGGCAGGAAGTCGTCGAAAAGGAAGAGCGCCTGCCGGAATGGGTGATGAACCTGTCCGGTGATGCGCAGCAGATGAATGCGGTGGAAGAAGACGGCGACAAGTACCTGGTCGGTCCGCTTTGCGAAACCCGCGATACCTGTCGCAACCAGCGCCTGATCGTGGCGTTCAGTTTCGACAAGAAAGACGCCTACGCCATGTTGGTCGAAGTGCCGGCGGGCCTGCCCGCTGACAAGTCGCCGACCCGGCATGCCGAATACCGCTTTCTCGGCAAGCCGGACGCTGGCATGCAGGGCTTGCTCAAGGAACAGCTGAAAAAGGACCCGAACTGGTACTGAGTTGGCTGTTCGAAGGTTCGACCATGGAAAGCAAGCGCCCACCCGGGCCTTGCTTTCTGTTGCACCGCCCCGAGGAGGGGCCGCGCATGACCAGGGGGCCGGGACGTTCTGATCGAAACCGGATCGGAGTGACCTAGGGGTACAGGGAGTGCCTCCGCGAGGGCCGGGTCAGGAAAAACTGCGGCGCAAGTTCGCCAAACGCTCAGGCTTGACGACTTGCGTCGTGTTTGAATGCCACAAACCTTTGTGGCAGAGCGGTGGCCTGCTTTTTCAGACGGGGGACGCGGCAACCATTCCCAGATGTGTGGCCTAACCGTTTCACGGTGTTTCCTTGCGACCGTACATCGAGAAACTTTTGGCTTTTTCCAGATGAGATTTCTGGTTCTAACGTAAGAACTTTCCCTTCTTTCGAAGGTCATTTCGAACCCACTCAAAAACGCTGAATGCCGCCTGAAATGGCCGTTTCACGGCAGATGGTCGGGCCGAAATGTCGCATTCGAACCGGTTGGGACGCCCGTTTCGTTTAGAAAAACTCATGCCGATTCGGCATAGGGTAGGCGTTTACGGCATTAGACGCGCCCCCCTTGCGTCGGAATAGTTGCGCCTTTTTTCGCCTGCAGAGAGCCGTAAATGCTCGCTCGGGGTGACCTTATACGGGGGCCGATGCACAGACTTTTCCGCCATTGAGCGTTCCAGTTCGCGCATTAGCCCGAGTCCAACTGAAGTAAGGGTAATGATATGAAGAAGGCAAAACTAAGCCTCGCCTGGCAGATCCTCATCGGTCTGGTGCTGGGGATTGCAATTGGTGCGCTGCTCAACCATTTCAGTGCCGAAAAAGCCTGGTGGATCAGCAACGTCCTGCAACCTGCGGGCGATATCTTTATCCGCTTGATCAAGATGATCGTGATCCCGATCGTGATCTCCTCGCTGATCGTCGGTATCGCCGGCGTGGGCGACGCGAAGAAACTCGGGCGTATTGGCCTGAAGACCATCATCTACTTCGAAATCGTCACCACCATCGCGATCCTGGTCGGCCTGGTGCTGGCCAACGTGTTCCACCCGGGCGCCGGCATCGACATGAGCACTCTGGGTACCGTGGATATTTCCAAGTACCAGGCGACCGCCGCCGAGGTACAGCATGAACACGCGTTCATCGAAACCATCCTCAACCTGATCCCATCGAACATCTTCGCGGCCATGGCCCGCGGCGAGATGCTGCCGATCATCTTCTTCTCGGTGCTGTTCGGCCTCGGTCTGTCGAGCCTGCAGGCCGACCTGCGCGAGCCGCTGGTGAAGATGTTCCAGGGCGTCTCGGAAAGCATGTTCAAAGTCACCCACATGATCATGAACTACGCCCCGATCGGCGTATTCGCCCTGATCGCGGTGACCGTGGCCAACTTCGGTTTCGCCTCCCTGCTGCCGCTGGCCAAGCTGGTGATCCTGGTTTACGTGGCCATCGCCTTCTTCGCCTTCGTGGTCCTGGGCCTGATCGCTCGCCTGTTCGGCTTCTCGGTGATCAAGCTGATGCGCATCTTCAAGGATGAGCTGGTGCTGGCCTACTCCACCGCCAGTTCGGAAACCGTGCTGCCGCGGGTGATCGAGAAGATGGAAGCCTACGGCGCGCCGAAAGCCATCTGCAGCTTCGTGGTACCGACTGGTTACTCGTTCAACCTCGACGGTTCGACCCTGTACCAGAGCATCGCGGCGATTTTCATTGCCCAGCTGTACGGCATCGACCTGTCGATCAGCCAGCAACTGCTGCTGGTCCTGACCCTGATGGTCACCTCCAAAGGCATCGCCGGCGTACCGGGCGTGTCCTTCGTGGTGCTGCTGGCGACCCTGGGCAGCGTGGGCATTCCGCTGGAAGGCCTGGCCTTCATCGCCGGTGTCGACCGCATCATGGACATGGCCCGTACCGCGCTGAACGTGATCGGCAACGCCCTGGCGGTCCTGGTCATCGCGCGTTGGGAAGGCATGTACGACGACGCCAAGGGCCAGCGCTACTGGAATTCCCTGCCGCACTGGCGCAGCAAGGAGCCGCTGCCGGCCGGTGAAGTCACCAAAGGCTGACAGCTGTAGCCGTCATCATCGACAAACCCCGGTCAATCCGGGGTTTGTCGTTTCTGTCCGCACCGCTATCATTCGCCGCATCTTCTGGGGGAATAACTGATGCTCAATGGCCTGTGGCTTGGCTTCTTCATCGTGGCGGCCGTTTCAGCGCTGGCGCAGTGGCTGGTCGGCGGTAACGCCGGGATCTTCGCGGCGATGGTGGAAAGCATCTTCGCCATGGCCAAGCTGTCGGTGGAAGTGATGGTGCTGCTGTTCGGCACCCTGACCTTGTGGCTGGGCTTTTTGCGGATCGCCGAAAAGGCCGGGATCGTCGACTGGCTGGCCAAGGCCCTGGGCCCGCTGTTCACCCGCCTGATGCCGGAAGTGCCGCCCGGGCACCCGGCCATCGGCCTGATCACCCTGAACTTCGCAGCCAATGGCCTGGGGCTGGACAACGCCGCCACGCCGATCGGCCTCAAGGCCATGCGCGCCTTGCAGGACCTCAACCCCAGCGCGACCACGGCGAGCAACGCGCAGATCCTGTTCCTGGTGCTGAACGCCTCGTCCCTGACCCTGCTGCCGGTGACCATCTTCATGTACCGCGCCCAGCAAGGCGCCGCCGACCCGACCCTGGTGTTCCTGCCGATCCTGCTAGCCACCAGCGCCTCGACCCTGGTCGGCCTGCTGTCGGTCGCGGTGATGCAGCGCTTGCGCCTGTGGGACCCAGTGGTGCTGGCTTACCTGATTCCCGGCGCCCTGGCCCTGGGTGGCTTCATGGCCTTGCTCGCCACGCTGTCGGCCACCGCGCTGGCGTCGCTGTCGTCGATCCTGGGCAACCTGACCCTGTTCGGCCTGATCATGTTGTTCCTGGTGATTGGCGCGCTGCGCAAGGTCAAGGTCTACGAGGCCTTCGTCGAGGGCGCCAAGGAAGGTTTCGACGTCGCCAAGAACCTGCTGCCGTATCTGGTGGCCATGCTCTGCGCGGTGGGCGTGCTGCGCGCCTCCGGCGCCCTGGACTTCGGCCTGGACGGCATCCGGTATCTGGTGGAATGGGCTGGCTGGGACACACGCTTCGTCGATGCCCTGCCGACGGCCTTGGTCAAGCCCTTCTCCGGCAGCGCCGCGCGGGCCATGTTGATCGAAACCATGCAGACCCAGGGGGTGGACAGTTTCCCGGCGTTGGCCGCGGCGACGATCCAGGGCAGTACCGAGACCACTTTCTATGTGCTGGCGGTGTACTTCGGCTCGGTCGGCATCCAGCGGGCGCGCCATGCCGTCGGCTGCGCCCTGCTGGCCGAGCTGGCCGGCGTGGTGGCGGCGATTGCGGTGTGCTACTGGTTCTTCGGTTAAGGCTCGGAACGATTCGCGGGCAAGCCTCGCTCCTACCAGGACCATCCTGTAGGCGCGAGGCTTGCCCGCGATGAGGCCATCAACGCCTGACCAACTGACTGCCCTGCTTCACCGTCCACTCCACCACCTGCCGGTTCAAGGCGTCCCCGGCCTGGCCAAACCCGGCGACCACCGCCGGCACCTTGGTATCGTTCAGTGGCTGGCGCACTTCGAAGCGCTGGCTGGCCAGGATCTTCTGGTCGTAGCCGCGCACCAGGCGCGCATCCAGGCGGATCACCACCGCCACCGCCTTGCCCTGGTATTCGCTCTGGAATGCCTGCAGGTTGCCGCCCAGTTCGAGATCGGTCTGCACATCGCTGTCGTCGGTGCCCAGCAACTGCACCCGGCCATCGGCGAGGAACCCATCCAGCAGCCGATTGCGCAGCAGCACCGGCGCCGGATCGCTCCAGCGCGCGTCCTTGTAGCTGCTGATCACATCGCCTTGGGGGATCACAGCGATTCTCGCGCTGTTCAAGGCGTCGCTCGCCAGGGGTTTGGTCAGGCGCAGGGACCAGGGCTGCACGTGGCCCTGAGGCTGGGCTGTGGCGCTCTGGGCCGCGGGCAGGCGATAGATATCCACCGGGTCGGCCTGGGGCAGGATCGAGCAGGCGCCGCTCAAGGCGAATCCGGCGGCCAGGGCCAGCCGGCCGAATAGGCGATAGGCACGCTTCATGGCGTGAACTCCTTGTTCTTGTCACTGCCCAGCAAGTAGCCGCTGGGGTTGGCTTCCAGGCGACGCGAAATGGCCCGCAGCGAGCTCAGGGTATCGCGCAGCTCGCGCACGGCCGGCGCCAGGCCATTGAGGCCCTGGATGCCGTTGTTCAGCGAGTCCTGATTGTCGGTCAGCAGTTTGTTGAGGGTGGCGCTGCTCTGTTCCAGCGATTGCATGGCCAGCTCGGCGCTGCCGAACATCTGCTTGCCCTGCTCGTTGAGCAGGCCGTTGGCGTTGCGCATCAGCGCGGTGGTCTGTTCCAGGGTGGCGCTGGCCTGCTTGCCGATGGACGCCAGTTGCTGCATGGCCAGGCGCACGTCGCCGCGCTGTTCGGCGATGGCCCCGGTGGTCTGCTCCAGGTGTTCGAGGGTGTTGCCGATGCGCTCGACGTTCTCTGGCGAGAACATGCTGTTGGCGTTGTGCAGCAGCAGGTTGACGCTGGTCATCAGGTCTTCGCTGTTGTTCAGCAGGCGGGCGATCGGCGATGGCGAAGCGACGATCACCGGCAGTTTGCCGTCCTTGCCCAGAAGCGGCTGGCTTTGTGGAGTACCGCCACTGAGCTGGATGATCGAGGTCCCGGTGATGCCGGTCAGGGTCAGCTTGGCCTGGGTGTCTTCCTTGATCGGGGTTTCGCCGCTCAGGCGGATCCGCGCCAGGACCCGGCGCGGGTCGTTCGGGTCCAGGCGCAGGCTGACCACATCGCCGACCTTGATCCCGCTGTACTGCACGGCGCTGCCTTTGGACAGGCCGCTGACGGCCTCGTTGAAGATGATCTCGTAGTCCTTGAACTCCGTGTCGACGCTGGACTTGGCCAGCCACAGGCCGAACAGCAGGGCGCCGACCACCACAATCACGGTGAACAGGCCGATCAGGACATGATGGGCTCGGGTTTCCATGTCATACCTCGTTGAGCTGTGTAGCGGCCTGATACGCCGCGCGGCCGCGAGGGCCATGGAAGTATTCGTGAATCCAGGCGTCGTCGGTCTCGGCGACCTGGTCGATGGCATCCGCCACCAGCACCTTTTTCTGTGCCAGCACCGCCACCCGGTCGGTGATGGTGTACAGCGTGTCCAGGTCGTGGGTGACCAGGAACACGCTCAGGCCCAGGGCGTCACGCAGGGTCAGGATCAATTGGTCGAAAGCCGCGGCGCCGATCGGATCGAGGCCGGCGGTGGGTTCGTCGAGAAACAGGATGTCCGGGTCCAGGGCCAGCGCCCGGGCCAGGGCGGCACGCTTGATCATGCCGCCGGACAGCGAGGCCGGGTATTTGTCGGCCGCCGACAACGGCAACCCGGCCAGCGCCAGTTTCACCGCCGCCAGGTGCTCGGCGTCGGCGCGGCTCAGGCCGGCATGCTCGATCAGCGGCAGGGCGACGTTTTCGGTCACGGTCAGCGACGAGAACAGTGCGCCCTTCTGGAACAGCACGCCGAAGCGCCGTTCTATCAGCGAGCGCTCATGTTCCGCCAGGCTCGGCAGATTCTGGCCGAATACCCGCACCGAACCTTCGCTGGGCTGGCGCAGGCCGATGATGCTGCGCAGCAGCACCGACTTGCCGCTGCCCGAACCGCCGACCACCGCGAGGATCTCGCCCTTGTACAGGTCCAGGTCGAGGTTTTCGTGCACGCTCTGCGGGCCGAAGCGATTGCACAGGCCACGGACTTCGATCACCGCCTCGGCGGGCGGACGGGTTGAACGGTTCACCAGCCCATCTCCATGAAGAACAGCGCGGCGATGGCATCGAGGACGATCACCACGAAGATCGATTGCACCACGCTGGAGGTGGTGTGGGCGCCTACGGACTCGGCGCTGCCGCTGACCTTGAAGCCTTCCAGGCAGCCGATGGCGGCGATCAGGAAGGCGAAGATCGGCGCCTTGACCATGCCCACCAGGAAGTGCTGCACGCCGATGTCCGATTGCAGCAAGGCGAGGAACATCGCCGGCGAGATATCCAGCGACAGCGCACAGACCACCCCGCCCCCGACAATCCCCGAGAGCATCGCCAGGAAGGTCAGCATCGGCAGCGCCACCAGCAGCGCCAGGACCCGGGGCAGCACCAGCAGCTCCATCGGGTCCAGGCCCAGGGTGCGGATGGCGTCGATTTCCTCGTTGGCCTTCATCGAGCCGATTTGCGCGGTGAAGGCGCTCGCGGTCCGCCCGGCCATGAGGATCGCGGTGAGCAGCACACCGAACTCACGCAGGAAGGAGAACGCCACCAGGTCCACGGTAAAGATGCTGGCGCCGAAACTCTGCAGCACCGTGGCGCCGAGGAAGGCCACCACGGCGCCCACCAGAAAGGTCAGCAAGGCGACGATGGGCGCGGCGTCGAGGCCGGTCTGCTCGATATGCGCGACCATCGGCGTGATGCGCCAGCGCTTGGGGCGCAGCAGGCCGCGGGCCAGGGTTTCGAGGATCAGGCCGACGAAACCCAGCAGCTTCAGGGTGTCCTGCCAGATGGCGTCGACCGCCTTGCCGATCCGGGTCAGCAACTGGATACCGACCGATATTTCCGGCTCCTTGAGCGGCACGCAGAAATCGGTCAGCGAGCAGTAGACGGTCTGCAGCAGCGCGCGGTCGGCCGAAGACAAGGTGCAGTCGGGGTGTTCGGTGGACTGGCCGAGACGCTCGGAGCCCAGCAGTTCGACCAGCAGCGAGGCGCCCGCGGTATCCAGGGCGCCGAGGCCGTTGAGGTCGATGTGGGTGCTGGCGTCGTACTGTCCGGTGAGCTTTTCGCAGAGGTGCTTGAGCTCGGTGTAATGGACGAGCGTCCAGTCCCCCGCGACTCGCAACCGCGAGGGGGAACTCGACGTATCCAGTTGGGCACTGCCGGCCGTCGTGCTCTGAGTCATAAGCTCCGTGCTTGTATGGTTTTTACGCAGTGCTACGTAATACCACGATCGAGACGACTTTGCCTTGTACTAAGGTGCTGAGTCTTGCCCGTTGGTGCCGGTGATCTTGAAGCGCAGCACGCCGATCACCTGCCCGTCTTCGGTCAGCACCCGGACCTGCCAGCTGCCGGTCGGATCGCCGGGGAAGTTCTGCTTGTGCGACCAGGCGCGGTAGCCCTCCTTGCGCCCGCCGTGGATGTCCAGGGCCACTCGGTCGACCTCTTTACCGTTGAATTGCCAGACGTGATAAATGCGCTCGTCCAGCCCACGCGGCGCATTGATCGCGGTGTAGGCATACAGCCCGGCGCTGCGCACGTCGTTGGCGCTGACCTCCTTGAGGCTGGCGCCGGGGGTGCGGTCCTGCAACTGGGTGCTGATGGCTTCCTCGGCGATCCACAAGGTCGCCGGCGGAACCCAGGAGCGCAGCAGCCAGCCAGTGCCGCCGATGGCCAGGGTCATGCCCAGCAGCATCAGCGCGCCGCGCAGGTTGCGGATCGGGAAGATCGACGCGAGGCTGGGGAACGACAGCAGCATGGCGATGCCCAGGGCCAGCTTGAAGCTCTGCGCGGTGGTCAGGTGCAGGATGATCGGCAGCGCGGTCAGCAACGCGGCGAACAGCGTCAGGGTGTGCAGGGCGAGGAACAGCCAGCGGCGTGGGGCCAGCCATTTGTAGTACAGCGGGTCGATGATCGAGACCAGCGCCGAGGCGCCCAGCAGGCCGGTGAATACCAGCTGCCCGCTGTTCCAGGCGGTGGTGATGAAGAAGAACGGCAGGACGAAAAACAGGCTTTCCTGGTGAATCATCTGCGTTGCGTAACGCAGCAGCGGCTGGGGGATTTCCCGCTTGAAGATCTTGGTGAACAGCTGGGTCAGGCTGTTTTCCAGCATCAGCCAGATCCAGCTCACCAGCATGATCACGGCGATCCAGGTGGCCAGGCCCTGTTGGCGGTCCACCAGGATGAAACTGCCGACACCGGAAATGAAACCGCCGAGCGCAATGACCCCTGGGTAGCGCTTCATCAGTTCCAGGATGCGCTGCATGTAATGAGTCAGGTTTGGCATTCGGCGATCACACTAGAAAAAATCCCCGACAGAATAACGGTTTAGCATGACAAAAGACGCATCAGGCACGGATTCGTTTGCGATAAGCCCGCCAGCCGAACAGCGCCAGAACAATCAATAGCAGTGCGCCGAGGATCAGCCCGCTCAAGGCCGCATAGCTCAGCAGCGGTTTTTCGATCCGCAGGTAGCCGGGCTGTTCCAGCAGTTGGCGCATGGCCTGGTTGGCCTGCTTCAGGCTGACGGCTTGCAGGCGCTTGGCCGGGTCGCTGAAACGCCCGTCCGCATAGTCGCTCAAGGCGCCCCAGTAGTAGTCCGCCAGGGCGCTATTGCCCTGTACCGCCCAGGCCTGGCGAGCAATGGCGGCCTGTTGCAGACGGGCGAAGGTGGCCGGCTCCAGGCCGTCCTTGAGCAGTTGCGCCTTGAGCTCGTCGATCGCTTGCCGGGCCTCGGGGACGTCCGCGCGCTCCAGGTCGGCATTCAGGCTGAGAAAACCGACGCCGCCGAACACCTCGCGTTCGCTGTTCGGCCCGTAGGACAGCTCATGCTGCAGGCGCAGTTTCTGGTACAGCGCCCAGTCCAGGTAATCCTTGAGCAGATCGAAGGTTTCATCGTGCTGCCGGTCGAGGGTCGGTTCGGGGAACAGCCAGTGCAGCTTGGCGCTGTCGCCGACCCAGCCGTGGATCAGGCTGCGCTCGGCGGCGGCCGTTTGTTGAATGTCCGGCAGGCCCTGGTGCTCGCTGGGCTCCACCGGTTCCAGCGCGCCGTAGCTGCGTTCCAGGTAGGCCGGCAACAGGCGGTCAAGGTCGCCGACGACGATCAGGGTCATGTTGTTCGGCGCGTACCAGTCCTTGCGCAACTGCTCCAGCTGTTCCAGGGTCAGTTGATCGACCTCGGCCCGTTCGGCGCACTTCAGGCCCAGCTCCACCGCCAGCTGGTTACTGGCGGTGTGGCCCAGGTCCTGGCGGTCCAGCCAGCGTTGCAGGTGCGAGTAGTGCCCGCCGTCCTCGCGCTCGACCACCCGTTTCGCCGTTTGCAAGGCAGTGTCGTCGAGTTCGGTGCGGGTCAAGAGGGCCAGCAGCAGGTCCAGCACCTTGCGCTGGTTTTTCGCCGGGGCCTCGATGACGAAGGTGGTGTCGGCATTGCTGGTGTAGGCATTCCACTCGCCGCCCAGGGCTTGCATGCGTTCCTCCAGCCCACCCTCGCCGCTGGCGTCGATGCCGCTGAACAGCAGGTGTTCGAGCACATGCGGCAGTTCCTTGTCGGCGCAGCCGAAGTCGTCCAGCCCTACCCCGACCACCAGGCGAATCGCCACGTGGCCGCGCACGTTGCCCGGCTTGAGCAGCAACTGCAGGCCGTTGGGCAGCATGTAGCCCTCGACCTGGAAGCGATCCAGGGCAAACGAATGGGCTGATCCGAGCAGCAGACAGGCGAATAACAGGCAACGCATAACGGGCTTCCTTACGACGGGCGTAAGTTCAACAGACTTCGAGTAACTCTGGACGTTCAGGGTGAATGGGTGATGTCAGCCATATCGTCCACGGCGAGCGCGCCGGTTTCGGAGGAACCCAGCACCACGTAGGCGCTGCCGCAGAACAGCGAATTCAAGCGCTTCATATCGGCGATCAGCTCCAGGTGCAGCGAGCTGGTCTCGATGCTCTGGACGATTTTACGTTGCAGGCGGCTGACATGGGCATGGGCCAGGCGACGTTCCTGAGCGCGAAAGCGGCGTTTTTCCCGCAGCAGCTGGCGCGCGCTTTCCGGATCGGCGCTGAGAAATACCGAGAGCCCCAGGCGCAGGTTGGCGATCAGCTGTTCATGCAGGCCGGCCAGTTCTTCCAGGCCGACTTCGGAAAAGGAGCGACGCTGCGCGGTCTTCTGCTGCTGGACCTTGCGCAGCATGCGTTCGATCAGGTCGCTGGCCAGTTTCAGGTTGATCGCCAGTTCGATGATCTCGGCCCAGCGCCGGCTGTCCTGCTCGCCCAGGTCTTCCCGGGGCATCTGCGCCAGGTAGAGTTTGATCGCGTTATAGAGCACTTCGACATCGTCGTTGAGGTTGCGCATTTCCTGGGTGATCGCGGTCTGCTTGCCGTGCAGCACATCGCGCACGGCTTCGAGCATGGTTTCGACCAGGTCGCCGATGCGCAGGGTTTCCCGCGCCGCGTTGGCCAGGGCCAGGCTGGGGGTGGCCAGGGCGGTCGGATCGAGGTGGCGAGGCTTGGCCCGGCCATTGGTTTCCGGGCGCTCCGGCAGCAACCAGGTGCAGACCTTGGCCATCGGCCCGACCGTCGGTAGCAGTACCAGGCAACGCAGGGTGTTGTAGAGCAAGTGGAAACCGATCACCACTTCTTGCGGGCTGAAGTCCAGGCTGTCCATCCAGTGGGCGAGCGGGTCGAGCACCGGAATGATCAGCACCAGGCCGATCAGCTTGTACAGCAGGCTGCCCAGCGCCACCTGGCGGCCGGCGGCGTTCTGCATGTTGGTGCTGAGGAAAGCCAGCACCCCGCTGCCGATGTTGGCGCCGATCACCAGGCCGATGGCCACCGGCAGGCTGATCACGCCAGCGCCGGCCAGGGTCGCGGTGAGCAGCACGGCCGCCAGGCTGGAGTAGGAAATCATGGCGAACAGCGCGCCCATCAGGGCGTCGAGCAGGATATCGCCGGTCAGCGAGGCGAACAGGACTTTCACGCCCTGGGCATGGGTGATGGGCGCGGCGGCTTCGACGATCAATTGCAGCGCCAGGATGATCAGCCCCAGGCCGATCCCTACCCGCCCGAGCTGGCCGGCGCGGGTCTGTTTGCGCGACAGGAAGAAGATCACCCCGAGAAAGATCAGCAGCGGTGACAGCCAGGACAGGTCGAAGGTCAGTACCCGGGCCATCAGCGCGGTGCCGACGTCGGCGCCGAGCATGGTCGCCAGGGCGGGTGTCAGGGCCATCAGCCCCTGGCCGACGAACGAGGTGACCAGCATCGCCGTGGCGTTGCTGCTCTGGACCATGGCGGTGACCAGGATCCCGGCGATGAAAGCCAACGGACGCTTGGCCATGTTCTGGCCGATCAGGTGGCGCAGGTTCGAGCCATAGACCCGCAGGATGCCGGTGCGGACGATATGCGTGCCCCAGATCAGCAAGGCCACGGCGGACAGCAAATTGAGCAGGGTGAGCATAACGGCCCCCTGTGGTGAATAGCGCCCCAGAGGGGCAAGTTAACGGTGCCGCGCGTTGTTCTACGTTCTGTACTTAAGCTGTAGTTGGCTAACGGTCTGTGCGCCAGCATCGCATAGCTGATGCGGCGATTGAAACAAAACTGTCATAAAGAAAACGACTTTCTGCAGGCGTGAAAAAGGGGCTCGAAAGCCCCTTTTCCTGCTGCGCTCTCGGGTTATTGACCCGGGATGTCCTTGCGCAGTTTCACCGGGTCCTGCTGCTTTTTCTTTTTCGCGATGGCGGTGCGCATCTTGATGTTGATCGCCTCCACCGCCAGCGAGAAGGCCATGGCGAAGTAGACGTAGCCTTTTGGCACGTGCACTTCGAACGCCTCGGCGATCAGTACGGTACCGACCACCAGCAGGAACGACAGCGCCAGCATTTTCAGCGACGGGTGCTTGTCGATGAACTCGCTGATGGTGCCCGAAGCCAGCATCATCACCAGCACCGCGACGATGATCGCCGCGACCATGACCGGTACATGGGAGACCATGCCGACGGCGGTGATCACCGAGTCCAGGGAGAACACGATGTCGATGATCGCGATCTGGATGATGGTGTAGAGGAAGTTGCCGCCCTTGCCGCCTGGCTCTTCCGCGGTTTCGTCCTCGCCTTCCAGGGAGTGGTACATCTCCTGGGAGCTCTTCCAGAGCAGGAACAGGCCACCGAAGAACAGGATCAGGTCACGCCCGGAAATACCCTGGCCGAAGACCACGAACAGGTCGGCGGTCAGGCGCATGACCCAGGTGATCGACAGCAACAGGAGGATCCGCGTGATCATGGCCAGCGCCAGACCGAAAATCCGGGTCCGTGCCTGCATGTGCTTGGGCATGCGGCTGACCAGGATCGAGATCATGATGATGTTATCGATACCCAGGACGATTTCCAGGGCGGTCAGGGTAAAGAAGGCAACCCAGATTTCCGGGTTGGTCAGCCATTCCATGTGTATTCCTTTGAGCGAGTGTTGTACCGCGCCAGTCGAGATTTCCGAGAACGAAGTCTAGCGGCCGGCGCGGTGAGTCAATTGCTTTTTATAGAGTGCTGAACAGCGGAAAAATCCCCATCAGCAAGGCGGCGAACATTATGCACAGGCAAACCAGCACTGCCCACTTGAGGGTGAAGCGCTGGTGATCGCCGAACTCGATACCGGCCAGGGCTACCAGCAGGTAGGTGGATGGTACCAGCGGGCTCAGCAAGTGCACGGGTTGGCCGACGATCGAGGCACGTGCCATTTCCACCGCGGTGATGCCGTAGTGACTGGCGGCCTCGGCGAGGACTGGCAACACACCGTAATAGAAGGCGTCGTTGGACATGAAGAAGGTGAACGGCATGCTCACCAGCGCGGTGATCACCGCCAGGTACGGGCCCAGTGCATCCGGAATCACCGCCAGTAGGCTCTTGGACATGGCATCGACCATGCCGGTACCGGACAGGATGCCGGTGAAGATACCGGCGGCGAAGATCAGCCCGACCACCGCCAGCACGCTGCCGGCATGGGCCGCGACGCGATCCTTCTGCTGTTGCAGGCACGGGTAGTTGACGATCATCGCGATACTGAAGGCCACCATGAACAGCACAGGTAGCGGCAACAGGCCGGCGATCAGTGCGCACATCAGGGCGAAGGTCAGAGCGCCGTTGAACCAGATCAGCTTCGGACGACGAGCATCCGGGAACTGCGAAACGCTGATTTCGCTGTGGTCGATCTCGTCGCCCTGCAGGTGCAGTTCGCCCAGGCGCGCACGTTCGCGCTTGCCGTACATGTAGGCGATCGCCAGGATTGCCACTACGCCGGCCAGCATCGCCGGGATCATCGGCACGAAGATATCCGACGGGTCGACATGCAGCGCACTGGCGGCACGGGCGGTCGGGCCACCCCAGGGAGTCATGTTCATCACACCGCCGGCCAGGATGATCAGGCCGGCCATGATCCGCGGGCTCATGCCGATGCGGCTGTACAGCGGCAGCATGGCCGCCACGCAGATCATGTAGGTGGTGGCGCCGTCGCCGTCCAGAGACACCACCAGCGCGAGCACAGCGGTACCGACCGAGACTTTGAGCGGGTCACCCTTGACCAGCTTGAGGATCTTGCGCACGGCCGGGTCGAACAGGCCGGAGTCGATCATCAGGGCGAAATACAGGATGGCGAACATCAGCATCACGCCGGTCGGTGCCAGCTTGGTGATGCCCTCGAGCATCATCGGGCCGATCTTCGGGGCGAAGCCGCCGAACAGCGCGAACAGGATCGGAACGATGATCAGGGCGATCAGCGCGGACAGGCGCTTGGTCATGATCAGGAACATGAAGGTGATGACCATGGCGAAGCCAAGGAAAGTCAGCATGGGAATACTCCAGGCGTAGCGCGGCTAGGGAATGGCGAACCGGATGGGGTCAGCGCAGAACGGGAAGCGCGGGACGGGCTGGAGGAAGCGGGACGAAAAGGCGGGTACGAACGGACATCAGAATCACCATTGTTGTTGTTAATTGGGCCTGGAGGCGCAAAAACGCCCATTGGCCAACCGGTCTGTTGCCGGCAGTGGAGGCGATCCTAATCGCGGAAGCTTTCAGCTACCTTTCGTTGTGGAAAGCAATGAGTGGATGCGTCGCGAGCCGACGTGCGGTTAAAAAACAACCAGATCGGCCCGTTGGCCGAGTTTTCCCGAACAGTCGCTGGGAGGTCCTTGTATGAGCCTGTTGCACACCGGCGGTTGCCACTGCGGCCAGCTGCGTTATCAGTTCAGCGGGCCGCTGCGCGATATCGCCCATTGCCATTGTTCGATCTGCCGACGGGTCAGCGGCGGCCTGGTGACTACCTGGATCACCCTGCCCCGCCAGGCTTTCCAATGGCTGGCCGGGACGCCGGCCCGCTACGACTCTTCGCCCGGTTGTGCGCGGTATTTCTGCCCGAACTGCGGAGCGCATCTGGCGCTGATCACCCAATTGAGCCCGGACAGCATCGATGTGACCATCGCCACCCTGGACCATCCGGAGCTGGCGCCGGCCGAGCGGCATATCTGGACCGACAGCCGTTTGCCCTGGTTGCATCTGGATGAGCAGTTGCCGGGAGAGGCCGAGGAGACGTTGTAAGGTTGTGGGATCGCTTCGCAGGCAAGCCTCGTTCCTGCGCATTCTCGTAGGAGCGAGGCTTGCCCGCGAAGCTTTTGACGTCAGGGCAGTTCCAGCCCGCCCGCCGCCTTGTGCAAGGCCCGCAGATGTTCGCCGAGCTGTTTCAGGTTGGCCTCGTTGGCGGCGATTTCGGCAGCGCGGCTCGGCTCCAGCAACGCGCGCACTTCCTTGTCCAGATCGCCGGTCAGGGCTTGCAGCTGTTTCTGGCGCAGGCTGCTTTCCGCTTCCAGGCGTTGCCATTCGCTCGGCTGCGGCAAGCCATAACCGCTGCTACCGAGCAATTCGGCCGGGCGACTGAGGAAGCCACTGTTGGCGAGGATTTCCTGCAGAGTCTTGTTGGCCTTGTCCATGCCGCCGTTCTGCAGCTCGCGAGCCCCCAGATAACGCTGCTTGACCTCATCCTGGGCCAGCAGCAGCTGGCGCCGGAAGCTCGCCTGTTCGAGCAGCAGCAAGGCGGCGCTGGTGCGCAGGTCCGCCTGGTCGAACCACTGGCGACGCTGCGCGGCACTCAGGGACAGCCAGTCTTCGACGCTGTTCTGTTTGATCGGCAGGTGTTTTTTCAACACCTCGAACATCGCCTGGTAGCGGTCGCGGAAAGAGTCGAAGCGATACCCCAGGCGCAAGGCTTCGCGAGGATCGTCCAGCACGCTGGTGTCGGCCAGGCCGCGGCCCTTGAGCACTTCCAGCAGGCCGTTGGGCATGATGCTGTCGAGCCCGGTGAGCTGGGCATTGTTGCTGCCGCTGCGCAGCAGCTTCAGGCTTTCCACGGCGCAGTTGTTGGACAGGAAGTAATAGTTGCCGTCGTAGCTCCAGTGCATCTCGGCGGCACGCTCGACCACTTCTTCGATCTCGTTGCGCGACAGGTTCAGCGGCACCGAAGCCAGGCTGCGCAGCTCGGTCTTGGTGTATTCATCGATGACCTGGGCCAATGGCAGGATAAACAGGCGGGACGGGTATTTGCCGACCAGGCCGTCCCAGCTCGACAGCTGCACGTCACCGACAAAGGCGCGGTAGGACAGCACCAGGTGCTGCTCGAGGTCCAGCCGGCAATCCGGCCCACGCGGCCGGCCAGGTGCGCAGATCACCAGGCGCAACATGCTGTGCCCCCAGCGGCTGACCCAGTTCTGGTTGGCTTCGGCCAGCAGGTAATCCACGGCATAGACCCGCTCCGGGTCGACCTTGCCCAGCGGCTGCTTGGCGAAGTCGTTGCCGGCATTGAGGAAGGCGAAGGACTGGGCGCAGGTGTCCTTGGCCTTCGGTGCCCAGCCGAAGTGTTCCTGGTAATAACGGTACAGCGCCGGTCGGCGGCAGGCGTAGCTCGGGTCCAGGAGGAAGTACTCCATGTTCACCGCGACGAACTCTTTGGGGTTGGTCGTTTCGTAGATGTCCGGGCTGCGGGCGACCTGGCGGTTGTACTGCTCGCGTTCGCCGCGGCGGCCAACGTACTGCGGCCAGCCGGCGAGGTCGAGCAGGCGCGGGTCGTCGCTGAGGGTGAAACGGCGCGCGGTCTGGCCACGGCACTGGTCCGGCAGCCCGATCAGGCCCGAGGCGCTGTTCTGGCGGCTGCAGCGCTGGATCAGCGTGCGTTCGGCACCCGACCACAGGCGCGAACGGTCATAAATATGGGTGAGCTCATGCAGCACGGTGGCGAGCATTTCCCGGCGCACGGTGCCATGGGGGCGATGGGTCTTCTGGGTGGCCGCGCTACCGTCGGTGAGGCTGGCCAGCAGTTTGCGATTCAGGTCGAGTTCGTCGACCAGCGATGCCTGGCCGTAGGCGTTGTGAGGCATGTCGTCGGTCCAGCCGACATCGATGCGACGGTCCAGTTGTTCGATGAAGCGCGGCGGCAGCGCTTGCATCGCTTCATCCAGCAGCGCCTGGCTGGCGTGCTGCTGCTCCGGGCTCAAGCCTTCGGTCTTGAGCCGCAGTTGCAGGCCGGCCTGGGCGCTGTTGCCCAGGAGTAACAGCGCTGCGCCCAGCAGCCAGGCGGCGAGCGGCCTCACAGTGCGAGGATGGCTTCGGCGAGCACCTGATCACTGGCGCCGCGGGCTTGCGGCACACGGTTACGCAAGGTATCGAAGGCGGCTTCCAGTTGGGCGCCACGAATATCGCCGTCGCTGGCGACGAAGCTGGCGGCGTCGTCATGGGCGGCACGTACGATTTTCGAGTCGCGGATGGAGGTGGTGGTGTCCGAGGTGAAATCGATGGTACGACCAAAGGCTCGAACGATGATGTTACTGGTGGCTACCAGGGTTTGCGCCTGGGCCACATCAGCCAACAGCAACAGGCCAAGGGTGGCAGCAATCAGCGGGCTACGCATGGAACGACTCCGGGATGACAGGGATAGTTATTGGACGAGAATTGCCTGCGCCAGTTCAAGGTCGCCGACATGAAGTTGTGGCTGGGTTTTACGCAGGTATTTCAGGGCTGATTCCAGCCGGGCTCCGCGCAGGTGGCCGTCAGTGGCAATGAACGCCGCGGCATCATCCTGGGCCGCCAGTACGCGTTTGTTGTCGAAAGGTGCGGAGGTCACTTTGCTGGTGGCGTAGCCCGTGATGACCAGGCCTTGCGTGCTCAGGTCGAAAGCAGCGGCCGAGCCAGTCCAACACAGGACAATCAACAAAGGGACGGTAAGCAAGGATCTGAAAAAACGCATGAGTCTCGACAGCTGAAAAACCAGCGGCAAGGCTAGCGCAATGCCCGGGCGAGAGCCAGCGCCCAGGGTTTCGGGTGCGTTGGCGCACCCGGCACCGGAGCGGAAGTCAGATCGTCAGGATGGCCTGAGCGAGCTGGGCGTCAGTAGCGCTCAGTTGTGGCAACTGCTGGCGGATGTGGTCAAACGCGCTTTCCAGCTTCACACCGCGAATGGCGCCTTCGGTAGCGACAAAACTGGCGGCGTCGTCACGAGCGGCGCGCACGATTTTGTTGTCACGGAACGAGGATGTGACGTCGGAAGTCGCATCGGAAGTGGCCTTGAGTGCGCCGACTACCGCATCGGTGGTAACGATAAAGCTGGAGGCGTGGGCGTTGGAGGCCAAGGCCAGCAAGGCAGCAGCGCTGAGCAGGCGAAGACGGGACATAGGTAAAACTCCTTGATAACAGATAGGGTGGTGCTGAGTGGGCACCGGGTAGTCACTGTGGGGCAGATGAATCAGACGCCCCTTCAGGAAAATCGCTACACGCTACCGGATATTAGGCCCACCCCATCTGTTCGAATAGCCCTCTTCATGCTGTCCTGGTGCGAACTAGCGCCAGAAGGGCTTATCCAGTTCGGCCATGCGATCGCTGTGGCTGATACCTACATCGGATAATTGCTGATCGTTGAGCCCTGCCAGCACTCGACGTGTTCGGGCGTTCTGCTGCATCTGGCACAAGGCGCGGTACAAGCGTTTCCACACGCTTATCTGAGGATGGGAAAAGCTGAGAGGTGCGATACGTCCTGGTATGTGGTTCATGGTGCGGTCCTTTCGGCAGGCCGAAGTCAGGGACTTGGGACACCATGTTGCTATTCATGCAGGCATGCATACAGATACACCGGTATAAAATTGTACTGGTTCAGTTTTGTTTATATTTAAACTGTATCTGCCGAGCCATACCCTTTCTGTACCGGCGGCTTCCGGCATTGCCAGGCCTTGAACGACAAAACCCGTCGCGGTTGCCCGCGACGGGTTTCGTTTTTTCAATTCGGGGTGCTGGCGGTGGACCTGGTGGGTCAGAGCCAGCGACGCTAACTTAGCGCCAGAACGGCTTGCTCAGCTCTTCGTAGCGTTGAGCTTCGCTGATACCTGCGTCAGCCAGCAGACGCGAATCCAGGCGAGCCAGTTGGTGGCGGCTGGAGATGCGGCGCTGCCACAGCATCAGGTTGGCGAGAACGCGCAGAGGCATGGAAGCCTGGGCTTTTGCAGCTTTGTCTTCGAAGAACAGTTCGGAACTGAGTGTACGTTCCATGGTGTGCATCCTTCCGCTTGTGGCGGGATTAGGTAGTGGTTTAACTGGTGCCCATGATCCTCCTCTCGCGCCAGTCTCTCTAGATACAGTTCATCTGTATTGTGAGGGACCAGTTAACTGTTTATAGGTGCTGTACTGTTCGGAAATGATGCAACTGTACCTGTCAGCACCATTTAGGTGCGTTTCAAGGTGTTTTCTCGAAAAAGGTAGGGTTTTGAGGGGGGAAAGTACCGGTACAGCAGTACAGTTTTTGACAAGTGTTTAAGGGTTGTCGATGAGCTGACACAACTGTGCTTGCGTCAGCCATCGACTGTACCCATCACACAGCGAGCATGCGCCCGGTTTCTTCCAGGTTCATGTGCCAGCGCAGAGCATCGCGCAGGACGTGTGGTGTGTGACCGCCCAGGGCGCAGGCGGCGGTGAAGTAGTCATTCAGCGCCTGGCGATAGTCCGGGTGTACACAGTTGTCGATGATTACCCGTGCCCGCTCCCGTGGCGCCAGACCACGCAGGTCGGCCAGGCCGATCTCGGTCACCAGGATGTCGACGTCATGCTCGGTGTGGTCGACGTGACTGACCATCGGCACCACGCTGGAAATCGCCCCGCCCTTGGCAATGGACTTGGTGACGAAGATCGCCAGGTGCGCGTTGCGCGCGAAGTCCCCCGAACCACCGATGCCGTTCATCATCCGCGTGCCGCAGACGTGGGTGGAGTTGACGTTGCCGTAGATGTCGAACTCCAGGGCGGTGTTGATGCCGATGATGCCCAGGCGACGCACCACTTCCGGGTGGTTGGAGATCTCCTGCGGGCGCAGTACCAGCTTGTCCTTGTAACGTTCCAGGTTGCCGAACACATCGGCGTTGCGGCGGCTCGACAGGGTGATCGAGCTGCCTGAGGCGAAGCTCAGCTTGCCGGCGTCGATCAGGTCGAAAGTCGAGTCCTGCAGCACTTCGGAGTACATGGTCAGATCTTCGAACGGCGACTCGATCAGGCCGCACATCACCGCGTTGGCGATATTGCCGATGCCTGCCTGCAGGGGGCCGAGCTTGTTGCTCATGCGGCCAGCGTCCACTTCCTGCTTGAAGAAGTTGATCAGGTGATTGGCGATGCCCTGGGTTTCGCTGTCAGGGGTCGAGACGGTGGATGGCGAGTCCGCCTGGTTGGTGATGACGATCGCGACGATCTTCTCCGCCGGGATCGGGATGGCGGTGCTGCCGATACGGTCGTCGACCTTCACCAGCGGGATGGGCGTGCGGGTCGGCCGGTAGGTTGGGATATAGATGTCGTGCAGGCCTTCCAGGTTCGGGTTGTGCGCCAGGTTGATCTCGACGATCACGTGCTTGGCGAAGATTGCGAAACTGGCGGAGTTGCCCACCGAGGTGGTCGGCACGATATGGCCCTGCTCGGTGATCGCCACGGCTTCGATGACAGCGATGTCCGGCAGCTTGAGCTGCTGGTTGCGCAACTGTTCCACGGTTTCCGACAGGTGCTGGTCGATGAACATCACCTCGCCGGCATTGATCGCCTTGCGCAGGGTGCTGTCGACCTGGAACGGCATGCGTCGAGCCAGGACACCGGCCTCGGTGAGTTGCTTGTCGAGGTCATTGCCCAGGCTGGCGCCGGTCATCAGGCTGATTTTCAGTGGGGTTACCTTGGCGCGCTCGGCCAACGCATGGGGCACGGCCTTGGCTTCGCCGGCGCGGGTGAAACCGCTCATGCCGACGGTCATGCCGTCCTGAATCAGAGCGGCAGCGTCGGCGGCGCTCATCACCTTATCCAACAACGAAGGCAAGCGGATACGATCACGGTACATGGATTGTTATCTCGGGCAGCGGAAGCAAGATGCGCAGTCTAGTGATTTCAAAAAAATTCGTCCCGCTACCAAGGTCGAATGAAAGGCCGCGATTTAGAGCCTTTTGTCGGGTTTGTGCGGGAAATAAAAAACCCCAGCCTACTAAAGGCTGAGGTCTTGGGTGTTGCGCTGGAGCAGGTTTTACTCGACGGCTTTGACCATGTCTTCGATGACTTTCTTGGCGTCGCCGAACACCATCATGGTCTTGTCCAGGTAGAACAGTTCGTTGTCCAGGCCGGCATAGCCGCTGGCCATCGAACGCTTGTTGACGATGACGGTCTTGGCCTTGAACGCTTCGAGAATCGGCATGCCGGCGATCGGCGATTTCGGATCGTTCTTCGCCGCCGGGTTGACCACGTCGTTGGCGCCGAGCACCAGCACCACGTCAGCCTGGCCGAACTCGGAGTTGATGTCTTCCATCTCGAACACCTGGTCGTACGGCACTTCGGCCTCGGCCAGCAGCACGTTCATGTGGCCGGGCATGCGCCCTGCTACCGGGTGGATCGCGTACTTCACGGTCACGCCACGGTGAGTCAGTTTCTCGGTCAGCTCTTTCAACGCGTGCTGTGCCCGGGCGACCGCCAGGCCGTAACCCGGAACGATGATCACGGTGTCGGCGTTGGTCAGCAGGAAGGTCGCGTCGTCGGCCGAACCGGACTTCACCGGGCGGGCCTCTTGCGCGCCCGCCGGGCCGCCAGCGTCGGCAGTGTTGCCGAAGCCGCCAAGCAGTACGTTGAAGAACGAACGGTTCATCGCCTTGCACATGATGTACGACAGGATCGCACCGGACGAGCCCACCAGGGAGCCGGCGATGATCAGCATCGAGTTGTTCAGCGAGAAGCCGATCCCCGCCGCCGCCCAGCCCGAGTAGCTGTTGAGCATCGACACCACCACCGGCATGTCGGCGCCGCCGATCGGGATGATGATCAGCACGCCCAGCACGAAGGCCAGGACCAGCATCAGGGCGAAGGCGCCGAGGTTGCCGGTGAGCATGAAGGTCACGCCCAGGCCCAGGGTTGCCAGGCCGAGAACCAGGTTCAGCTTGTGTTGGCCGCCGAACTGTACCGGTGCGCCCTGGAACAGGCGGAACTTGTACTTGCCCGACAGCTTGCCGAAGGCGATCACCGAACCGGAGAAGGTGATGGCACCGATGGCCGCACCGAGGAACAGTTCCAGGCGGTTACCGGCCGGAATCGCATCACCCAGCTGCTTGACGATGCCCAGGGACTGCGGCTCCACCACGGCGGCAATGGCAATGAACACCGCCGCCAGACCGATCATGCTGTGCATGAAGGCCACCAGCTCCGGCATCTTGGTCATTTCCACGCGCTTGGCCATGATCGAACCGGCGGTGCCGCCGATCAGCAGGCCGACGATCACGTAGCCGATGCCAACGGTCGCCAGCTCCGCGCCGAGCTTGAATACCAGGCCGACGGTGGTGACGATCGCCAGGGCCATGCCGAGCATGCCGAACAGGTTGCCGCGACGCGAGGAGGTCGGGTGCGACAGGCCTTTGAGGGCCTGGATAAAGCAGATCGACGCGATCAGGTAGAGCGTCGTTACCAGATTCATGCTCATTACTTGGGCGCCTCTTCTTTTACGGCTTTCGGGGCTTTTTTCTTGAACATCTCAAGCATGCGGCGGGTTACCAGGAAGCCGCCGAACACGTTGACCGCGGCCAGGGCCACGGCCAGCGTGCCCATGGTCTTGCCCAGCGGCGTCACGGTCAGGGCGGCGGCCAGCATGGCGCCGACGATCACGATCGCCGAAATGGCGTTGGTCACCGCCATCAGCGGCGTGTGCAGTGCGGGCGTAACGTTCCAGACCACGTGATAACCGACATAAATCGCCAGCACGAAGATGATCAGGTTGTAGATACCGGGGGAGATAAGCTCTTCCATCGTCTGAATCCCTGCTTAGGCGTTTTTACGGATGACTTGGCCGTCGCGGCACATCAGGCACGCGGCGACGATGTCGTCTTCTAGGTTGACCTCGAACTGACCTTCTTTGGTGAAGACGAGCTTCAGGAAGTCCAGCAGGTTGCGGGCGTACAGCGCCGAGGCGTCGGCAGCGACAGCGCCGGCCAGGTTGGTCGGGCCGACGATGGTCACGCCATTCTCGACCACCACCTGATCCGCCACGGTCAGCGGGCAGTTGCCGCCCTGGGCCGCGGCGAGGTCTACGACCACCGATCCCGGCTTCATCTGGGCCACGGTTTCGGCGCTCAGCAGTACTGGCGCCTTGCGGCCTGGAATCAGGGCGGTGGTGATCACGATGTCGGCCTGCTTGGCGCGTTCGTGCACGGCCTGGGCCTGGCGCTGCATCCAGCTGGCAGGCATCGGGCGTGCGTAGCCACCGACACCGACGGCGCATTCACGCTCCTCATCGGTCTCGTAAGGCACGTCGACGAACTTGGCCCCCAGGGATTCGATCTGTTCCTTGACCGCCGGACGCACGTCCGAGGCCTCGATCACGGCGCCCAGGCGCTTGGCGGTGGCGATGGCCTGCAGGCCGGCAACGCCGGCACCGAGAATCAGTACGCGAGCGGCTTTCACGGTGCCCGCGGCGGTCATCAGCATCGGCATGAAGCGCGGGTAATAGTGGGCAGCCAGCAGCACTGCCTTGTAACCGGCGATGTTGGCTTGCGAGGACAGCACATCCAGGCTCTGAGCCCGCGAGGTACGCGGCGCTGCTTCCAGGGCGAAGGCGGTGATGCCGCGCTCGGCCATCTTGGCAATGGTTTCATTGCTGAACGGATTGAGCATGCCCACCAGGACGGTGCCGCTCTTGATCAGGGCCAGTTCGCTGTCGCTGGGAGCCACGACCTTGAGAATCAGCTCCGCGCCGAATGCATCGTTGGCGCTGCCAATGGTTGCACCTGCCGCTTCATAGGCACTGTCGACAACACTGGCGTTGATGCCGGCGCCGCTCTGCACAGTGACTTTATGACCCTGGCCGATCAGTTTCTTGATGGTTTCCGGGGTTGCAGCAACCCGTGTTTCACCCGTTTGGGTCTCGAGAGGAACACCAATGTGCACGTCAAATCTCCTGCGTGATCTTATTGCTTTCGATCTTTTTTAGAAGGCCAGCGCACTACGGATGGTGCAGCTGGGGCGGCCGATCAGCACGATCCCGCCAGAATCAAGGCGGGGCGCGGCATTTTGCAGGCGAACATTACGCCCTTCAAGGGATTATGAGGGGTGACGGAAAATTAACTACAAGTCACCCCGTGACCGAATGTCGCAAGGGTAGGGCTCAATCCCTTGCAAGCCGTGCCTTGTAAGGATTTCGACGGAAAATAAAACATTTTTCACATTGCTCATGTGAATGGGCGTTTATGGCCCTAAAAAAGCCCTACAAGCCGCGTGGTTAGGCACTTATAGGACGGTTGTTCCGCTTATCGATACAGTCTGCCTAAATGCGACATTTAGTTATATCTGTAGTGTTTTGTTTTTTCTGACTACGAAGTCAGCTTGTCGCCCTGCCCTGCTATTTCTCAAGGCTGTAGCCTTGTGCCTGTTCCACCAGCCAATCACGAAAAGCCCGTAAAGACGCTGATTCCACCTTGCGCTCGGGAATCATCAGGTAATACGCCTTGATGCTCGCCAGTGCTTCGGGGTTGGCGATCACCAGGCGCTTTTCCCTCAGCTCCCGTTGAATAAGGAATGGCGGGATCAGGGCTATACCCATGTCGTGCATGGCGGCTTGCGCCAGCATGGAGAATAGTTCGTAACGCGGGCCTGTCATGTCTCGCGGGATATTCAGGTGCTGTGAGTTGAACCATTGCCGCCAGGCATAGGGGCGCGTGGTCTGCTGCAGCAGCGGCAACTCGGCGATTTCTTCAGCGCTTAGCCGGGTGCGATTGCCCAGGGTTTCGGGGCTGCATACCGGCATCGGGGTTTCTCCCATCAGGCGATGGGATTGGGTACCCGACCAGTCGGCATCGCCAAAGTAAATCGCGGCGTCGAAGTCGGTATCGGCGAACAGGAAAGGCCGGGTGCGGTTGGTCAGGTTGACCGTGACTTCCGGGTGTCGCTGCTGAAAATCCTTGAGTCGGGGTAATAGCCATTGGGTGCCAAAGGTCGGGACCACTGCCAGCTCGATGACGTTGGCGCCCTGCTGGCCCATGACGGACAGCGTGTCGCGTTCCACTGCGTCCAGTTGAGTCGCCACGCGGCGGCTGTAGGAGAGCCCCGCCTCGGTCAGCTTGACGCCGCGTCGGGACCGGCGGAACAGCTCGACTCCGAGAAACTCTTCCAGGCTGGCGATCTGTCGGCAAATTGCACCTTGGGTCAGCGAAAGCTCCTGCGCTGCCTTGGTAAAGCTCTCGTGACGGGCGGCAGCTTCGAAGCTGATGAGGGCGGCAGTGCTGGGGATCTTTCTGCGCATGTACGGCAACCTCACTAATGGAATCGCAAAAAGCCGCTTTCGGCTGTTACGGAGTGAGAAATTAGCACAACAGTATGCGAAATCCTCGTTTGCCGCGCCCGCAAAGCCGGCCTAGGATCAGTCCACGAACGTTGACCTACTTCACGAGGACTCACTCATGGGCGGTAAAGCAAGCTTCAACTGGATCGATCCCCTTCTGCTGGATCAACAGCTCACTGAAGAGGAGCGCATGGTGCGCGACAGTGCCGAGCAATTCGCTCAAGGCAAGCTGGCGCCGCGTGTGCTCGAAGCTTTCCGTCATGAAAAGACCGACCCGGCGATCTTCCGTGAAATGGGCGAAGTTGGCCTGCTGGGTGCCACCATTCCCGAACAGTACGGCGGCAGCGGTCTGAACTATGTCTGCTACGGCCTGATTGCCCGCGAAGTGGAGCGTGTTGACTCCGGCTACCGCTCGATGATGAGCGTGCAGTCCTCCCTGGTGATGGTGCCGATCAATGAATTTGGTACCGAAGCCCAGAAGCAGAAGTATTTGCCGAAGCTGGCCTCTGGCGAGTGGATCGGCTGCTTTGGTCTGACCGAGCCTAACCATGGTTCCGACCCGGGCGCGATGATTTCCCGTGCCCGTAAGGTCGATGGCGGTTACAGCCTGACTGGTAGCAAGATGTGGATCACCAACAGCCCGATTGCTGATGTGTTCGTGGTCTGGGCCAAGGACGATGCTGGGGATATCCGCGGCTTCGTACTGGAGAAAGGTTGGAAAGGTCTGAGTGCTCCGGCGATTCACGGTAAGGTCGGCCTGCGCGCTTCCATCACCGGCGAAATCGTCATGGACAACGTCTTTGTGCCGGAAGAGAACATCTTCCCGGATGTACGGGGTCTGAAAGGTCCGTTCACCTGCCTGAACTCTGCCCGCTACGGTATTTCCTGGGGCGCCCTGGGTGCGGCCGAGTTCTGCTGGCACACCGCTCGCCAATACACGTTGGACCGTCAGCAATTCGGCCGCCCGCTGGCGGCTACCCAACTGATCCAGAAAAAACTGGCGGACATGCAGACCGAGATCACCCTCGCCCTTCAAGGCTGCCTGCGTTTGGGCCGGATGAAGGATGAAGGTACGGCTGCGGTGGAAATCACCTCGATCATGAAGCGCAACTCCTGCGGCAAGTCGCTGGACATCGCTCGCATGGCCCGCGACATGCTGGGCGGTAACGGCATCTCCGACGAGTTCGGCATCGCCCGTCACCTGGTTAACCTGGAGGTGGTGAACACCTACGAAGGGACTCATGACGTCCATGCGCTGATCCTGGGGCGCGCACAGACCGGCATCCAGGCGTTCTACTGATAGGAGAACGGTCATGGGCGCGTTATCTCATTTGCGGGTGCTGGACTTGTCGCGAGTGCTGGCCGGGCCTTGGGCCGGTCAGATCCTGGCGGACCTGGGGGCCGAGGTGATCAAGGTCGAGCGTCCGGGTAATGGTGACGATACGCGCGCCTGGGGGCCGCCTTTCCTCAAGGACGCTTATGGTGAGAACACTACGGAGGCTGCCTATTACCTGTCGGCCAACCGAAACAAGCAATCGGTGACTATCGACTTCACTCGGCCGGAAGGTCAGCGCCTGGTGCGCGAGTTGGCGGCCAAGTCCGACATTCTGATCGAGAACTTCAAGGTTGGCGGTCTGGCGGCCTATGGGTTGGACTATCAGTCGCTGAAGGCGCTCAACCCTAATCTGATCTATTGCTCCATTACCGGCTTTGGCCAGACCGGGCCTTATGCCAAGCGTGCCGGCTACGACTTCATGATCCAGGGGCTGGGCGGGCTGATGAGCCTGACCGGGCGTCCCGAGGGTGATGAGGGCGCCGGGCCGGTGAAAGTCGGCGTGGCATTGACGGATATCCTGACGGGGTTGTACTCGACTGTGGCGATTCTTGCCGCATTGGCGCACCGGCAGCATGACGGCGGTGGGCAGCACATTGATATGGCGTTGCTGGATGTACAGGTTGCGTGTCTGGCCAACCAGGCGATGAACTACCTGACCACCGGAGTCGCTCCCAAGCGCCTGGGTAATGCTCACCCGAATATCGTGCCTTATCAGGACTTTCCCACGGCGGATGGCGATTTCATCCTTACCGTGGGAAATGACGGGCAGTTCCGCAAGTTTGCCGAGGTGGCGGGCCAGCCGCAGTGGGCGGACGATCCGCGCTTTGCGACTAATAAGCTGCGGGTTGCCAATCGGGCGGTGCTGATTCCATTGATCCGTCAGGCCACGGTGTTCAAGACCACCGCTGAGTGGGTTGCCCAGTTGGAGCAGGCGGGGGTGCCTTGCGGCCCTATCAACGATCTGGCGCAGATGTTCGAGGACCCGCAGGTCAAAGCGCGCGGGTTGGCGATCGAGCTGCCTCATGCGTTGGCGGGGTTGGTGCCTCAGGTAGCGAGTCCGATCCGTCTCTCCGAGACGCCGGTCGAGTACCGTTATGCGCCTCCTCTATTAGGAGAGCATACCGCCCAGGTTCTGCAGCGAGTGCTGGGGCTTGAGCTTGAGTCCGTGGATGCCTTGCGAGCCTCGGGCGTGGTGTGAATGCGCTCTTCTATATAGAGAGCATCTGATCCCTTCTATATAAGAGGCCTGAAAACACCCCTTTTGGGGTGTTTTCAGGTTTATTCATAGTAAAAGCAAATTAGGGGTTGACGGCAGATTCTGGAAGTCTATAATTCGCCCCACTTCCGGCGCAGTCGAAG
>NZ_JACNDE010000031.1:0-86889 GCF_017351415.1 Pseudomonas sp. FW305-25
AGGCGTCTGTAAAAAGTGAGTCGCCGTAAGGGCGAAACCGCCAGCAGCCGTGACCGCAGGAATGGATATGTACCCCATCCAAGAAATGCAGAGCCGGAGCGGACGCCATCGCAGGCAAGCCTCGCCCCTACAGCGGTTCGAGGTTACCTAAGGTTTCTGCCCGTACCACCTCGGCGTATAGACCCACTCCCCACCTCCAACCTTGGGAAACACACAGGTCGTGGATGACCCCACCAACACCATGGTCCGCATATCCACCTGCTCCGGTGTCAGCTCGCCCAGGGTGATGACCCGCAACGTCTGCCCCGGACGCCCGATATCCCGCCCCAGCACCACCGGCGTATCCGCGGTGCGGTGCTGGCGCACGATCTCCAGCGCGCGCCCCAGCTGCCAAGGACGCGAACGCGAGATGGGGTTATAGAACGCCAGCGCCAGGTCGGCCTGGGACGCCAGGTCCAGGCGCTTCTCGATGATTGCCCAGGGCTTGAGGTTGTCCGACAGGGACAGCACGCAGAAATCATGCCCCAGGGGCGCACCAGCCTGGGCCGCGGTGGCCAGGGAAGCGGAGACGCCAGGAAGGATCTCCAGCTCGACCTGATGCCAGCCCGGTTCGCTGGATTCGTGCAGCGCTTCCAGCACCGCCGCGGCCATGGCGAAGACCCCCGGGTCGCCGGAGGACACCACCACCACCGAACGGCCTTGGGCGGCGAGCTCGAAGGCGTGACGGGCACGCTGCATTTCTTCGCGGTTGTCGGTGCAGTGCAGGACCTGGTCGGCGCGGAACGGGCCGGCCATGCGCACATAGGTTTCGTAGCCGAGGATATCGTTGGCCCGCGCCAGTTCGGCTTTCACCGCCGGCACCATCAGTTCGGCGGCGCCAGGGCCGAGGCCGATCACCGCCAGGCGGCCACGGGGGTGGCCGATCTGCTGCGGGTCCAGCGGCTGGCTGGCCACGGCAATGGCGATGTCTTCACCGACGCTGAGCGGCGGCAGCAATTGCGGAACCGCCTGTTGCGCCAGTTCGGCCACGCTGCTGGCGGCCGGGGCGAAACGCAAAGATACGCCCAGCTCGGCGGCGGCTTCGCGCAAGGCCGGGCTGGCCATCTCGGTATCGGCGGCCAGCAGGCAAGCGACGGACTGCACGGCGATTTTGGCGGTGTGCAGGGCGGCTCGCAGATGCGCGGCGAGTTCGGGGCCGCTATCGCGAGCAAGCTCGCTCCTACAGGTGAGGGCGATGAGGACGCTGCGCGGATAGATCAGCAGCTCATTGGCGGATGGCTCGCACTCGGCGGAGCCGACGCGAATGGTCAGCCGGGCCTGTTGGTCTTCCGGCAACTTGGCTTCGGCCAGCCAGGGCGCGGCGCCTTCGATGCGCACGCTTTCACCGCCCAGCAGATCGGAGACAAAACGCTTGCCCAGCTCCAGATCACCCAGGGCATAGCCGCTCGGTGGGTTGAGCAGGCAGGTGCCGAAGCGCAGCTCGCCGCTGGTGGTGATTGCCGCAGCCACACCCAGGCCGGCGGCGATTTCCCGGGCCATGACGTTCACTCCGCCCAGGCCACCGAGCAACGGCACCACGGCGCTGCCGTCTTCGGCCACGGCCAGCACCGGCGGCTCCACGCCCTTCTCCAGCAGCAGCGGCGCCAGGGTGCGGATGACGATGCCCGCGGCGCACAGGGCGATGATCGGCGTGTCCTGTTGATACAGCTGACGCAGGGTCGCACCAAACTCCTGGTACGGGCGGTCGGCGCCCTCGACCCGTTCGGCCAGGCCGTGGATCAGCGCGTCCGGGTACAGCTGCTGAAGTTTGCGCGCAGTCGCCAGGCTGCCTTGGCCAAGGATGACGATGGCCGGTGCGGGACGGGCCATCAACCTTGCCACCTTTCACCGGGCACGATGATCAACGAGAAATACGGCGAGGACATCGGCTGCACTTCATCCAGCGGCACGATCTTCTGGTTGGCCATGGTCGCGCGCTCGACATACAGCGCGCGCTCGGCCAGGCCCAGCTCTTCGAGCACCTGGCGCACCTTGGGGAAGTTGCGCCCCAGCTTCATCACCACCGCCGCGTCGGCATCGGCCAGGCGGCGCTTGAGTTCGTCATGGGGCAACACGCCGGAGAGCACCGACAGGCTCTGGTTGCGATACACCAGCGGCGCGCCCAGCACCGAGGCGCCACCGAGCATCGAGCACACCCCCGGCACCACTTCGGCCGGGTAACGCTCGGCCAGGCGGTCGTGCAGGTACATGTAGGAGCCGTAGAAGAACGGGTCGCCTTCACAGATCACCGCCACGTCGCGGCCGGCGTCCAGATGCTTGGCCAAGTCTTCGGCGGCGCTGTCATAGAAGTCGCTGATCACTTGCTCGTAGGACAGCGGCGCCGGCAGCACTTCGGTGGTCACCGGGTAGACCAGCGGCACCAGGGTCTGCGCGCCTTGCAGGTGCGCTTCGATGATGCCGAAGGCATTGCCCTTTTTACCCTTGGCGACGAAGTACGCCACCACCGGCGATTCGCGCAGCAGGCGCAGGGCCTTGACGGTAATCAGTTCCGGATCACCGGGGCCGACGCCCAGGCCGATCAAACGTCCAGGTTGCTGCATCATTCGATCTCCGTGGCCAGGGCGTTGACGGCGGCGGCGGCCATGGCGCTGCCGCCCAGGCGACCTTGCATGATCACAAAAGGCACGCCGCGGCTGTCGGCGGCGAGCATCGCCTTGGACTCGGCCGCGCCGACGAAACCTACCGGGAAACCGAGGATCAGCGCCGGTTTCGGCGCACCGGCGTCGAGCATTTCCAGCAGGTAGAACAGCGCGGTCGGGGCGTTGCCGATCACCACCACGCTGCCCTCCAGGTACGGCCGCCACAGCTCCAGGGCCACCGCCGAGCGGGTGTTGCCCAGCTCGCGGGCCAGCTCCGGCACGCTTTCGTCGCGCAGGGTGCAGATCACCTGATTGTTCGCCGGCAGACGGGCGCGGGTAATGCCTTCGGAGACCATGCGCGCATCGCAGAGAATCGGCGCGCCAGCGGCCAGGGCAGCGCGCCCGGCCTTACCCGCGCCTTCGGAGAACTGCAGGCCGTCGATGGCATCGACCATGCCGCAGGCATGGATCACCCGCACCGCGAGCTTTTCCAGGTCCGAGGGGATGCGATCGAGCCTGGCCTCCTCGCGAATGATCGCGAAGGAGTTGCGATAGATCTCCTGACCGTCGCGGATGTAATCAATCATGGGTGTTGCTCCGTGGGCGGGCATCGAGCAATGCGCCGGCCGCTTCAAGGGAAAGGTTGCGTGCGTGCAGCGTGCCGAAACCCGGCTGCGCGGCATCGCGAAAATAGAGGTCGTAACGACCGGGGGCGACAGCCAGCAAGGTAGCCGGTGCCACATGGGCGGCGGCGCAGGAACGCGAGCAGCCGGACAGGTGCACGTCCAGCTGATGGCTGTGGCGCTGGAGCAAGGCAGCCAGCTTCACCGCGTCGCCCTTGGTGTCGGCCAGGGCCTTGCCGCAGCCGCTGGAACCGGTGCAGGCAATCAGGTGGGCCAGGGGCTGCTCTGGCGAGCAGAGAAACCCCAGCTGTTGCAGGCAGCGCGTGACTTCAGGCGCGTCTTCGGCCCGCAGGTTTGGCAGCAACAGACTCTGCCAGGGGGTGAACCTCAGGCTGCCGTCGCCCCATTGCTCGGCCAGCTGCGCCGCGCCGCGCAGCATCGACGGGTCCAGCCGCCCCAGGGGTGTGACGGCACCGACATAGACCTGGCCCGGTTGCCGCTGTGGATAAGTGCCGATATGCAGCGGCTCGGAAGGGACCTCGCGCTGCCAATCGCCCACCCTGATCACCGGCCCCAGCAAGCGCGCGGACACCTGCGCCAGCAGCGCGTCCGCCGAGTGCTCCACCAACAGCTGGCGCATGCGGGTCTGTTCGGGGCGGGCCAGGTCGAGGAACAGCTCCAGCACCGCCACCACCAGGGCCAGCCCATCCTCCAGCGCCACGCTGGCCAGGGGCCGGTCCCCTGGGCAGCCGGCCAGGCCAAAGGCCAGCCAGGGCTCGCCTGCGCCTTCGAACGCCGAAAGCCACAGGTCATGGGGATGCTCCAGCATGGCCAGGGCTTCGCCGCCGTCGAGTTGCACGGCGAACTTGGGCGACAACTCATGAAAGCGCGGATGGCTCTGCACAGTGGCGAGAATCTGCCCGGCCAGGGGACGGGTGTCGAGGATCATCGTGCGGTCGATCCCGGCCGTGGGGCTGAGCATCAGGTTGCGCACGTCATCGCCGGCCGCGGTGGTCGGTCCCAGGCCGGCAGCCAGCAGCTCGGCGATCAGCGCCTGATGTTCGGCGCCGATCCCGCGAATCTGCAGGTTGGCGCGGTTGGTCGCCTCGATCACCCCGCCGGCATAACGCTCGGCCGCAACGGCCACCGCGCGGGCCTGGGCGGCGCTGATCGCCCCGCCGGCCAGCTTGATCCGGCAGATACCGCCGTCCAGCGCCGGGACAATACGCAGCAACCCCGGACAGGCCGAGGGGCGTAAGGCGGTGGACATCGGGCGTTCGTTCAAGGGGGTGACCGGCTGTGTGGGAAAGGCGCTTCGCGGGCGAAGGCGCGGTATTATGCCTGCTTTGTCCGAAGGCATGAAAAGCCTGCCTGTCGGAAGAACAGGTTTTACCCTCGAGGAATAGCGATGTCGCCCTGGCTGACAGTAGTGGGAATCGGTGAAGACGGCTTCAAGGGCCTGGGCAAGAACGCCCGGCGGGCCCTGATGGGCGCTTCGCGGATCGTCGGCGGCCAGCGGCAACTGGACCTGTTGCCGGTGTGCATTCGCGGCGAGCGGCAACTGTGGCCGAGCCCTTTCTCACTGGAGCCGGTGCTGGCCAAGCGCGGCGAGCCGGTGTGCGTGCTGGCCAGCGGCGACCCGATGCTGTTCGGCGTCGGCGCCAGCCTGGCGCGGCAGGTGGCCCGGGAGGAAATGCACGTCCTGCCCGCGCCTTCGTCTTACTCGCTGGCGGCCGCGCGCCTGGGCTGGCCGCTGCAAGAGGTGGTGACGCTCTCGGTGGTCGCCCGCCCCGTGGCCGCCCTCAGCGCCCAGCTGTTCAGCGGCGTGCGCCTGCTGGTCCTGAGCAATGACGGCCTCAGCCCCTCGGCCATCGCCGCGCTGCTGCGCGAACGCGGCTTCGGCCCGAGCCGTCTCAGCGTGCTCGAGCACCTGGGCGGCGAGGCCGAACGACGGACCGACGGCACCGCCAACGACTGGAGCGACCCGGCCATCGCCGACCTCAACCTGGTGGCCATCGAATGCCTGGCCGAGCCCGATACGCTGCGCCTGTCGCGCCTGGCCGGCTTGCCCGACTCGGCCTTCCAGCATGACGGCCAACTGACCAAGCGCGACGTCCGCGCCATTACCCTGGCCCGCCTGGCCCCGGTGCCCGGCGAACTGTTGTGGGATGTCGGCGCCGGCAGCGGCTCGATCGGCATCGAGTGGATGCGCGCGCACCCCAGCTGCCGAGCCCTGGCCATCGAGGCCGACCCAGGCCGCCAGCAACTGATCGAACACAACCGCGACGCCCTCGGCGTGCCCGGCCTGCAACTGGTTCGCGGCAGCGCGCCCCAGGCGCTGGATGGCCTGGAAGCCCCGGACGCGATCTTCATCGGCGGCGGCGTGACCCGCCCCGGCGTGCTCGACGCCTGCTGGGCCCGGCTCAAGCCCGGTGGCCGGCTGGTGGCCAACGCCGTGACCCTGCAAAGCGAAACGACCCTGATGGCCTGGCGCGAACGGCATGGCGGCGAGCTGACCCGCATCCATGTTGCCCAGGCCCTGCCGCTGGGGGACTTCGACACCTGGCGCCAGGCCCTGCCCATTACCTTGCTCGACCTCGTCAAACCACTATGAGCACCCTGCCCTCCCCTGTAGGAGCGAGCGTGCTCGCGATCCAGACCACGCGGTCCGTCTGGCGGACGCTATCGCGAGCAAGCTCGCGCCTGCACAAGGCCGCGCGGCATGCGTGAAGAAACAGCGGAACAACCGGCCCCGCTGCGCAGCGGCCTGACCACCGGCAGCTGCGCCACTGCCACCAGCCTGGCGGCGGCGCGCCTGTTGCTCGGCGGCGCCAGCAGCGACGCCGTGGAGATCGTCCTGCCCAAGGGCAAGCAGGTGCAGATGCGCCTGGAATTCTGCCGCCTCACCGACACCGGCGCCGAAGCCGGCACGATCAAGGATGCCGGCGACGACCCCGACGTGACCCACGGCGCCCTGCTCTATTCCCAGGTGCGCCTGAGCGCGGACAGCGGCATTCGTTTCATCGCCGGCCAAGGCGTGGGCACCGTGACCCGCCCGGGGCTGGTGCTGGGCGTGGGCGAGCCAGCGATCAATCCAGTGCCGCGCCGGATGATCAGCGAACACCTGGCAACCCTGGCCCGGGAACAGGGTTACCAGGGCGGCTTCGAGGTCACGGTCAACGTCGAGGATGGCGAAGCCCTGGCGCTGAAAACCATGAACCCGCGCCTGGGCATTCTCGGCGGCCTGTCGATCCTCGGCACCAGCGGCATCGTGCGGCCGTTTTCCTGTGCGGCCTATATCGCCTCGATCCACCAGGGCATCGACGTCGCCAAGACCAACGGCTACCTGCACATCGCCGCCTGTACCGGCAATGCCAGCGAAGACACCATGCGCCGCGTCTACGACCTGCCGGAAATCGCCCTGATCGAAATGGGCGACTTTGTCGGCGCCGTGCTCAAGCACCTGCGCAAAGTGCCGGTGGACAAACTCAGCCTGTGTGGCGGCTTCGGCAAGATCAGCAAGCTTGCGGCCGGGCACATGGACCTGCACAGCCGCCACTCCAGCATCGACCTGCCGCAACTGGCCGAGTGGGCCGCGGCGGTCGGCGCCGACCCGGCGCTGCAAGACGCCATACGTGGCGCCAACACCAGCCAGCAAGCGCTGGCCATGGCCAGCGCCGCCGGCATCGCCCTGGGCGACGCGGTGTGCCAGCACGCCCTGGATTTTGCCCGCAGCGTGGTGCCGCCACAGGTCCAGGTCGAAGTCTTCGCCATCGATCGCCAGGGCGGCATCGTCGGCCATGCCGGAGCTTTTCGATGAAACCCATACTGCTGCTGGGCGGCGTGACCGAGGCCCTGGCCATCGCCCGGACCCTGGGACCGGAGCACATCTATAGCCTGGCGGGCATCGGGCGCGTGCCCGCAGACCTGGACTGCCAGGTGCGGGTCGGCGGCTATGGCGGCGCCGAGGGCTTGGCCCGGTTCATCCGCGAGCAAGGCATCGAGCTGCTGCTGGACGCCACCCACCCCTACGCCGCCCAAATCAGCCAGAACGCCGCCACGGCCGCGCAGCTGTGTGGCATCCCCTGCTGGGCCCTGCGCCGACCGGCCTGGCAGGCGCAGGCCGGCGACGACTGGCGCGAAGTCCGCGACTGGGCCGAACTGGTCCAGGCACTCGAACCCTTCAAGCGCCCGCTGTTCACCCTGGGCCGCGAACCCTTGCAGCATCTGCATGAGATCCCCTCCGGGCAGTTCTGGACCCTGCGCGCCCTCGACCCGTACCCCGGCAATGACCGGTGCGAAGTGATAGGCGCACGCGGCCCCTTCCTGATCGACAGCGAGCGCGAGCTGTTCGAACGCCGCCGTATCGACGTGCTGATCAGCAAGAACAGCGGCAGCAGCGCCACCGAACCCAAGCTGGAAGTGGCGCGCGAGCGTGGGGTGCCAGTGCTGATCCTGCAACGGCCGTCGTTGCCAGCCGTCGATCGGGAATTCCATGACCTGGGCGAGTTGCTCCAGGCCCTGCGCTGACCGCCTGGCCGCCTGGCCGCGCAAAACCCGGCCGATACATCGAGTTACCAAGTCCCCCGCTGAACGGTAGAACGCAGCCCTGGCCGCCGCGCCACGGGACCTTCGCGTATTGAAGACAGAGGAAACACTTGCGGCGTTGGCCACGGACAGGCTTTGCGGCACGATCAAAGGCCTATCCATATAGTAACTTATTTGTTACCTTTAAGGCCGACGATGATCACAGTCGAGGAATACCAGCAAGAGAACCAGCGCAGCCCCTTCGGTCGCTGGTTCGAAACGCTGGATACCCAGGCAGCCGTCAAGGTTTCCACCGCGCTGCTGCGCCTGGAAATGGGCAACACATCCAACATCAAGTGGTTCGACGGGCTTGGCAAATACCGCATCGATTGGGGCCCCGGCTACAGGATCTACCTGATCCAGGAAGGCCGGCACCTGGTGATCCTGTTTGGCGGTGGCGACAAGTCCACCCAGCAGGCCGACATCAGGCAGGCGAAGAAACTGATCGCCGAATTCCATCACCGCAAGAAGGCCGAACTGAAAACGAGGTGACACCCATGGCACTGACTCGAAGCTTCAAGCACAGCATTGCCGAACGCGCCGAGCGCGACCCGGCGTTTTCCCAAGCGCTGCTGGACGAGGCTGCTACGCTGTTTCTCAACGGCGAACCGGAGATGTCGCGGATCATTCTGCGCGACCTGGTCAACGCCACCGTCGGCTTCGAAGCCCTGGCCCGCGAGACCGCCAAGCCCAGCAAGAGCCTGCATCGCATGCTGTCCGCCAGCGGTAACCCGAGCATGGACAACCTGGCCGCGATCTTCGCCGCCATCCGCGCCAAGCTCGGCGTGGCCATCGAGGTCCGCGCGGTACCGGCTCACTGAGGAACGCCAATCCAGGTGGCTCTGCGACACCACACCGCACGGCGCCTTTTTACTTATCCACAGCAATCAGGCTAAATACCCCCCTGTTCGCTCAACCTGACGGATCGTCACCATGTCCCGACAACGGCTCGCATTTGCCTGGATCGCCTGCTTCGCAGTGCTGTTCAACATGCTTGCCATGCCGCTTTCGGGAGCCATGCAGCAGACCGATCGAGCACCTGCCGAGCAACTGTTGTGGGGCAGCTTCTGTTCCTCCAGCGGCACCAAGCTGGTGGCGATCTCCCTGGGCAAGCTGGAACAGCAAGCCCCGCAGAACGACGATCACTCCACGATGCAGCACTGCTGGTGCTGTTCCGGCTCGGCGCCCCTGGTCGCCCTGCCAGGCCATGCGCCGCAGTTGTATTTCGCCCGTTTCGAGTCCAACCGCAGCGTCGCGCCACCCGCGCTGGTCATGCCCACGCCACGCCAGCAATGGCCGAGCCTCAATCCCCGCGCTTCACCTCTGGTCTGATTCCACCTCGCAATTGATCTGCGTGTCGAATCGTTCTGGAGAACTGCCATGTTGAAATCCGTACAGGCCCTGCAAGCCTTGCTGCTGGCCGCCCTGCTGTTGCCCGCTGGTTTTGCCGCCGCCCATGAATACCAGGCTGGCGAGTTACAGATTGCCCACCCCTGGTCACAGGAGCTGCCGCCCAACGCACCGACGGTGGCGGCCTATTTCGTTATTCACAACACCGGCAAGAATGCCGACCGCCTGCTCGGCGTCGACTCGCCGATCTCGGGCAAGGCCGAGCTGCATGAACACGTGCAGCAGGGCGACCTGATGAAAATGCAACAGGTGCCCAACGTGACGATCGCCCCAGGTGCGACCGTCACCTTCGCGCCCATGGCCTATCACGTGATGCTGCTGGAGCTCAAAGACCGCAGCCTGCTCAGCGACGGCAAGCGCTTCCCGCTGACCCTGCACTTCGAGAAATCCGGCGACGTCACGGTCGAGGTGGCGGTGCAGAAGCAGGCGCCCGCGGGCAGCCAGGAACACATGCACGCCCAGTAAGTACCGGCCGTCATTACCGTGAACGCCTTGCGCTCGCCTGGCACCCGGCGATCCGTGCGCACGCCCCTGAAAGTACGGCGTGGCAGCTGGATCAGCCTGTTCGCCATGCTGATGATCTTTATCGGTCCGCTGATTTCCCAGTCGATGCCGATGGATCAGGCTGTGCCGATGAACATGTCCATGTCGATGGACATGAACATGGGCGAGCCCGGCTGCCACGGTGAAAACCCTCACGGCACGGAGCACGGCAAGGTCCAGGGCGAACACCATGCGCTCTGGGAAAAATGCGGTTATTGCAGCCTGCTGTTCAACTGCCCGGCACTGCCTGGCAGCCTGTCGTTCACGGCGCTCGACAGTTCGCCGTCCAGCCACTTCCTCACCCCCTCGCCGCGCCTGGGCCATGCCCGGCAGACCGTGTTCCCCGGCGCCCGGACCCGCGCGCCACCTGTCATTGCGTAACCCCCCCAACCGCACTTCACCCGGCCGACTGTAGAAAAGACAGCCGCAGGCTGCTGGCCGTGTTGTTTACGAAATGATTGATGGAACCTTTATGTCCAGGTTTTCTGCTGACACTCGCCTGTGCTCCGCCCAGGCCCCCGCTACCTTTGCCCTGAACGAACCTCGCGTACGTTTCAGCCACGCCATCGCCCTGCTCTGCGGCGCCCTGCTCACGCCGCTGGCCCTGGCGGCCGAACAGCCGGTGGATCACAGCCAGCATGGCGAAGAACTGAGCCCGACGGTGATCACCGCCATCGCCCCCAGCTCACCGCTGACCGTGGTCACCAACCCCAAGGATCCGCGCCAGCCGGTCCCGGCCAGCGACGGCGGCGACTACCTCAAGACCATCCCCGGCTTCGCCCTGGTGCGCAACGGCGGCACCAACGGCGACCCGGTGCTGCGCGGCATGTTCGGCTCGCGCCTGAATATCCTCACCAACGGCGGCATGATGCTCGGCGCCTGCCCCGGCCGCATGGACGCGCCGACCTCCTATATCTCGCCGGAAACCTACGACAAGCTGACGGTGATCAAGGGTCCGCAAACCGTGCTCTGGGGGCCGGGCGCTTCGGCTGGGACCATCCTCTTCGACCGCGAGCCGGAAAACTTCGGCGAGCTGGGTACCCGGGTCAATGCCAGCGTCCTGGCCGGCTCCAACGGCCGCTTCGACAAGGTGGTGGATGCCGCCGCCGGCGGACCGCTGGGTTACGTGCGGGTGATCGGCAACCAGGCCCATTCCGACGACTACAAGGACGGCAACAACGACACCGTGCCGTCGCGCTACGACAAGTGGAACGGTGATGTCGCCCTGGGCTGGACCCCGGACGCCGACACCCTGCTGGAACTCACCGCCGGCAAGGGCGACGGCGAAGCGCGTTACGCCGGGCGCGGCATGGACGGTTCGCAGTTCAAGCGGGAAAGCCTGGGCCTGCGTTTCGAGCGTTCCAATATCGGCGAGGTGCTGGATAAGGTCGAGGCGCAGGTCTACTACAACTACGCCGACCACGTGATGGACAACTACAGCCTGCGCACGCCATCCGGCACCGGGATGATGGCCGGCCCCATGGCCAGCAACGTCGACCGCCGCACCCTCGGCGCGCGGATCAAGGCCACCTGGCGCTGGGCCGATGTGCAGTTGATCAGCGGTATCGACGCGCAGACCAACGAGCATCGCCAACGCAGCGCCATGGGTATCGACACCTACAAGGACCAGCCACGCACCAAGGACGCCGACTTCCATAACTACGGCGCATTCGGCGAACTGACCTGGTACGCCGCCGATCGCGACCGGCTGATCAGCGGCGCCCGAGTGGACCGCGCCTCGGCCAAGGACTACCGCCAGAGCATCGGTTCCGGAATGATGGCCCGGCCCAACCCGACCGCCGGCGATACCCGCGCCGACACCCTGCCCAGCGGTTTCATCCGCTACGAGCATGACCTGGCCGACAGCCCGACCACGGTCTACGCCGGCCTCGGCCACGCGCAACGCTTCCCGGATTACTGGGAGCTGTTCTCGCCAAAAATGGGCCCGGCCGGATCGGTCAACGCCTTCGATTCGATCAAGCCGGAAAAGACCACCCAGCTCGACTTCGGCCTGCAATACAAGACCGCGGAACTGGAAGCCTGGGCCTCGGGCTACATCGGCCAGGTACGCGACTACATCCTGTTCAACTACCGCCCCGGGATGATGGGCATGACCTCGCAAGCCGAGAACATCGATGCCCGCATCATGGGTGGCGAACTCGGCGCGGCCTACAAGCTGACCGACAACTGGAAGGCCGACGCCACCCTCGCCTACGCCTGGGGCAAGAACAGCAGCGACGGCTCGCCGCTACCGCAGATGCCGCCGCTGGACGCGCGTTTCGGCCTGACCTACAGCGCGGACAACTGGAGCGCAGGCGCCCTGTGGCGAGTGGTGGCGGCGCAGAACCGCATCGATGAAAACAAGGGCAACGTGGTCGGCAAGGACTTCGGCAAGAGCGGCGGCTTCGGCGTGTTCTCGCTCAACGGCGCCTATCGGATCAACAAGAACCTGAAGGTCAGCACCGGCGTCGACAACCTGTTCGGCAAGGCCTACGCCGAGCACCTGAACCTGGCCGGCAACGCCGGGTTCGGCTACCCGGCCAATGACCCGCAAGCCATCAACGAGCCGGGGCGCACGCTCTGGACCAAGGTGGACCTGAGCTTCTAAACACAACAACAAATGGAACCGCTGCCGAAGGGCTGCGATAAGGCCGAAGGCCTTCAGCGCTATTGAGTACGTTGCGGCCGTTCCGGCCGATCGCAGCCTATCGGCAGCGGCTACAGAGAGTAATTGCCCATGCGGAGCGTTCCCTGATGAGCCAACCGAAAGTGTCTTTCTACAACCTGGCCTGGCGCTGGCATTTCTACGCCGGACTGTTCGTGGCCCCTTTCATGGTGATGCTGTCCCTGACCGGGATCATCTACCTGTTCAAACCCCAGCTCGACCCGCTGATGTACGGCCACCTGCTGCAGGTGCCGGCGGGGCACCATATTCTCAGCGCCGATGAACAACTCCAGCGGGTCCGGGCCGCGTATCCCCAGGGCCATGTCAAACAGTACCTGCCGCCGCTCGAAGCCGGACGCAGCGCGCAGTTCGTGGTGCAGAAGGAAGGTGGCGAACTCAATGTGTTCGTCGACCCTTACCACGGCAATATCCTTGGCGAGCAAGACGCCAAGAACAATCTGCAAGCCATCGCCCGGGCCATTCATGGCGAGCTGATGATCGGCACCCTCGGCGACCGGCTGGTAGAGCTGGCGGCGGGCTGGGGCATCGTCCTGGTGGTGTCCGGGCTGTACCTGTGGTGGCCGCGCGGCAAGTCTTCGGCCGGGGTGTTGTGGCCGCGGTTCAGCAGCCGCGGCCGTGTGCTGTGGCGCGACCTGCACGCCGTGGTCGGCTTCTGGGGCGCGGCGTTCCTGCTGGTGATGCTGCTCAGCGGCATGACCTGGACCGGCTTCTGGGGCAAGCAATACGCCGAGCTGTGGAACCGCTTCCCGGCGGCGATGTGGAACGATGTGCCCAAGTCCGACCAGCAGGCCGGCGAGCTCAACACCGCCAGCCGTCAGACCGTGCCCTGGGCCATGGAGAACACACCGCTGCCGATGTCCGGCGACCATGCCGAACACATGGCCCACGGTGCCGCGCACGAAGGCCCGGCGGCGCCCACGGTCAGCCTGCAGCAGGTGCAGGACATCGCCACCCAGCGCCAGGTCGAAGCCGGCTACAGCATCACCCTGCCGACCAGCGCCAGCGGCGTGTTCACCATCGCCGTGTTCGCCGACGACCCGCGCAACGACGCCACCCTGCATGTCGACCAGTACACCGGCAAGGTCCTGGCCGATGTGCGCTGGCAGCAGTACAGCAACGTCGCCCGCGCCACCGAAGTCGGGGTGATGCTGCACGAAGGCAAGATGTTCGGCCCGTTCAACCAGATCGTGGTGCTGCTGATCTGCCTGATGATTCTGCTGAGCGCCGTCAGCGGCCTGGTGATCTGGTGGAAGCGTCGCCCCCAGGGGCGCCTCGGTGTACCGCCGCTGCGCCATGACCTGCCGAAATGGAAAACCGCGATGGCGATCATGCTGGCGCTGGCCGTGGCCTTTCCCCTGGTCGGGGCCTCGCTGGTGGCCGTGTGGCTGCTGGATCGCGTGCTGTTGTCGCGCTGGAACCGCTCGACTGAATCGGCCTCATCTTCATCATGAATCAGGCGAGATGCGCGGTTTAGAGGGATCTGTAGACTGCTGTCGGTTCAATTTACGACACGCATAATGTTACTTTGTAACATTGAAGTGTAAGATCCCCTACCCGCAGCCGCCCATGCTGCGGGTAACCCTCTCGAAGAAGCGACTCAGCCGCCCCGATGAACCGCCCGACAACTAAGCTCCTGGCGTCCAGCCTCTGCCTGCTGGCCCTGAATCACCCCGTCCAGGCCGACGACGCGCCCCTGACGCTGCCCACCGGCACCATCAGCGCGCCTGCCATCGATACGCAGGACATCAGCCTGCACACCCCGACCACCGCCGGTTCGCGCCTGGGCCTGAGCGCCCTGCAAACCCCGGCCAGCACCGAGAGCCTGAGCGGCGAGCGCATTCGCCAGCGCGGCGACCGCAGCGTGCAGGACGCGGTGTCGCGCAGCACCGGGATCAGCCGCACCGGCACGCCCGGCGACGGCGGCACTTCGTTGTCGGCGCGCGGCTTTACCGGCCAGGGTTCGGTGATGCAGCTGTACGACGGCAATCGCCTGTACAGCGGCATGGGCACCGTGACCTTCCCGGTGGACACCTGGTCGGTGGAGCGGGTGGATGTGCTGCGCGGCCCGGCCTCGGTGCTGTATGGCGAAGGCGCCACCGGCGCGGTGGTCAATGTGATCCCGAAGAAACCCTTCGCCGGCGAGATCGAAAACCACCTGCGCCTCGGCTATGGCTCCTACGACAGCCAGCAGCAGGCCCTCGACAGCGGCGGCTCGCTGAGCGACACCCTGAGCTATCGCCTGAACCTCAACCGCCTGCGCGGCAACGGCTGGATCGATCGCGGCGACAGCGCCAGCGACTTCATCAGCGCGGCGCTGCGCTGGCAGGCCACGGACGACCTGGCGTTCACCCTCGCCCACGACTACGGCGACCAGCAGCCGATGAATGATTTCGGCACCCCGCTGATCAATGGCCGCTTCCATGAGGGCCTGCGGGACAAGAACTACAACATCGGCAACGACAAGCAGCACTACAACGATCAGTGGACGCGCCTGACCAGCGAGTGGCAGCTCTCCGACACCCTCAGCGCCAGCAACGAGCTGTATTACCTCAAGGCCCAACGGCGCTGGCAGAACGCCGAAAACTACAGCTGGGACACCGCCGGCCAGCAGCTTCTGCGCAGCGGCAATTTCGCCATCAAGCACCAGCAGGAGCAGGTCGGCGATCGCCAGACCTTCACCTTCAAGCACAGCCTGTTCGGCCTCGACAGCCAGACCCTGGCCGGAGTCGACTACAACCGCATCCGCTTCCAGCTCAACAACAACTCGCCGTTCAAGGATGCGCTGCCGGATGGCCAGCCGCTGGATCTGCAACACCCGGACAAGGGCCGCTTCGACAGCGCCTCGGCCTATCGCCCGCAATTCCAGAGCACCACCAAACAGATGTCGGCCTTCGCCGAAAACCGTACCCAGCTGAGCGAACGCTGGTCGTTGGTGACCGGAGTGCGCCGCGACTACGTGCAGGTGGATCGCGACAACCTGGTGGACGGCAGCCAGAGCGACAAGACCCTGACCGGCAACAACTGGAAGGCCGGGCTGGTGTTCGCGCTGACGCCGGACACCTCGTTCTACGGCCAGTACGCCACCAGCACCGACGGCGTCGACGGCCTGATTTCCCTGAGCCCGAGCCAGCAGCAATACGACCTGGCCCGCGCCCGACAGAGCGAGATCGGCCTCAAGCAGATGTTCTGGGACCAGCGCGGCGAATGGACCCTGGCGGCCTATCACATCGTCAAGAAGAAGCTGCTGACCGACGACCCGGGCAACCCGACGCTCAAGCAACAGGTCGGCCAGCAGTCGTCCCGCGGCCTGGAAGCCAGCCTCGAGCTGCAACTGCCCCACGCCTGGCAACTGCAAGCCAATGCCGCCATCGTCAAGGCCGAGTACGACGACTTCGAAGAACAGGTCGGCAACCAGTTCGTCTCGCGCAGCGGCAATCGCCCGGTGGACGTGCCACGGCGCACCGCCAACCTGTGGCTGAACAAGGCGGTGACCGATAACCTGCGGGCCGGCGCCGGGGTGCGTTATGTCGATGCCCGCTACGCCGACCTGGCCAACCGCAACGAGCTGCCCAGCTACACCGTGGTCGATGCGGTGCTGTCGTGGAAAGCCCTGCGCGATACCACCTTCGGTTTGCAGCTGAACAATCTGTTCGACCGGCAATACGCGCAAAGCCAATACAATGAGGGCCAGCAATGGATCCTCGGCGAACCACGGTCGTTTTTCGTGACCGCCGATTACGCCTTTTAACCAATACCTGTAGCCGCCGCCGAAGGCTGCGATCGGTCTGCGCGACATTCCGACGCAGCACACGCGCTCTTGAGGTCCTCGGAAGGTCCTGCGGACCTTTTCGCAGCCTTTGGCAGCGGCTACAGGGCATCACACGGACACCGCATGACCTCGCTGAACCTCACCAACCTGGCCTGGACACCCCTGGGCCAGGGCCACTGTCATCACCAGTTCCAGCTGCGTGAGGCCAGCCTGCGCGTGGCGCCGGGGGAGTTCGTCGGGCTGATCGGGCCCAACGGCAGCGGCAAGACCAGCCTGCTGCGCTGCAGCTATCGCTTCAGCCGGCCGGACCAGGGCGAAGTCCGGCTCGATCACTACAACGTCTGGAAGCAGACACCGCGCTGGTGCGCGCAACGCATCGCCGTGGTGTTGCAGGAGTTCCCCGATGCCTTCGGCCTGACCGTCGCAGAAGTGGTCGCCATGGGCCGCACCCCGCACAAGGGCCTGTTCGACGGCGACAGCGCCGCAGACCGCGCCATCGCCCGCCAGGCGCTGGAGTCGGTGGGCCTGCTGGGTTTCGAGGCGCATGCCTTCGCCACCTTGTCCGGCGGGGAAAAGCAGCGGGTGATCCTGGCCCGCGCCCTGGCCCAGCAACCGCAACTGCTGATCCTCGACGAGCCGACCAACCACCTCGACCCGCGCTACCAGCTGGAGCTGCTGCAACGGGTCAAGCGCCTGGGCATCGGCACCCTCGCCAGCATCCACGACCTGAACCTGGCCGCCGCCTTCTGCGATCGCCTGTATGTGATCGATCACGGACGCATCGTCGCCAGCGGCACGCCCGAGCAAGTGCTGACGGTCACGCTGCTGCGCGAGGTGTTCGGCGTCGACGCCCTGGTCGACCGACACCCGCTGTCCGGCTACCCACGAATCACCTGGATAACCCAACCATGACCCTACGCGTCTCCCTCAACTGCCTGATCCCTGCCGGCCTGGCCCTGTCGCTGCTCGCCGGCCAGGCCTGCGCCGAATCCACCCGTTACCCGCTGACCGTCCACAGCTGCAACCGCGAGGTGACCTTCAAGGAAGCACCCAAGCACGCCCTGAGCCACGACATCAACATGACCCAGATGATGCTCGCCCTGGGCCTCAAGTCGCGCATGGTCGGCTACAGCGGCATCAGCGGCTGGAAGGCGGTGACGCCCGAGATGCAGGCCATCCTCGACGGCCTGCCGGAGCTGGCGGCCAAGTACCCGTCGGTGGAAACCCTGCTCGACGCCAATGTCGATTTCTTCTTCGCCGGCTGGGACTACGGCATGCGCGTCGGCGGCGACCTGACTCCACAGACCCTGACGCCGCTGGGCATCAATGTGCTGGAGCTGACCGAGTCCTGCGCCTTCGTGATGAAGCGCCCGGCCGCCAGCCTCGACGACACCTACAACGACCTGCGCAACCTCGGACGGATTTTCGACGTGCAGGACCGTGCCAACCAGTTGATCGCCGAGATGCAGCAGCAGGTCGCCGCGATCCAGCAGGACCTGCCCACGGAAAAACCGCGGGTGTTCCTCTACGACAGCGGCGAAGACCGCGCCATGACCTCCGGCCGCCTGGGCATGCCCCAGGCGCTGATCGATGCCGCCGGTGGGCGCAACATCCTCGACGACGTCGAGGCCAGCTGGACCCGGGTCAACTGGGAAACCGTGGTCGAACGCAACCCGCAGGTGATCGTGATCGTCGACTACAGCGAAGTCACTGCCGAGCAGAAACAGCAGTTCCTGCTGAACAACAAGGCGTTGCAATCGGTGGATGCGATCCGTAACCAGCGCTTCATCGTGATCCCTTACGTGCAGGCCACGCCGGGCATCGATAACGTCGAAGCGGTGCAAACCCTGGCCAAGGGTTTCCACGGCGCATGATCGATCGTCGTTATGCCTTGTTGCTGACTGCCCTCGGCGCGTTACTGCTGGCGTCCTGCGTGCTGTCCCTGGGCTTCGGCTCGGCGCGGGTGCCGGTGGATGTGGTCTGGCGCATCCTGCTGCACAAGACCCTCGGCCTGGGCGAGGCGGACTGGAGCGCCGGGCAGGAACATATCGTCTGGCTGATCCGCGTGCCGCGCATGTTGCTCGGGGCCCTGGTCGGCGCCGGGCTGGCCTTGATCGGCGCGGTGCTGCAAGCCGTGACGCGCAATCCGCTGGCCGACCCGCACCTGCTCGGCGTGACCTCCGGCGCCACCCTGGGCGCGGTGATCGTGGTGCTGCATGTGGGTGAAATCGTCGGCCTGCTGACCCTGCCCATCGCCGCCTTTATCGGCGCGTTGGCGAGCATGCTGCTGGTGCTCGGCATCGCCGCGCGCCACGGCCGGCTCGACAGCGACCGCCTGCTGCTGTGCGGGGTGGCGGTGTCCTTCGTGATGATGGCGGTGGCCAACCTGCTGCTGTTCATGGGCGACCACCGCGCCAGCTCGGCGGTGATGTTCTGGATGCTCGGCGGGCTGGGCCTGGCGCGCTGGGAACTGCTCGCGGTGCCGGCGGCCAGCGTGCTGCTGGGGCTGGTCCTGCTGCTGGGCATGGCGCGGCCGTTGAACGCGCTGATGGCCGGCGAGCAGACCGCGGTGACCCTCGGTTTGAATGCCCGCAACGTGCGGCTGCGGGTGTTCCTGATCGCGTCCTTGATGACCGGGGTGCTGGTGTCCATCAGCGGCTCCATCGGCTTCGTCGGGCTGATGGTGCCGCACATTGCCCGGCGTCTGGTGGGCGCCGAGCATCGGCGGCTGTTGCCGGTGTGCGTGCTGCTGGGCAGCGTGTTCCTGGTCTGGGTCGATGTCGCCGCCCGCACCCTGATCGCCCCCGAAGACCTGCCCATAGGCGTGGCCACGGCGGCCATTGGCGGGCTGTTTTTCATCGGCCTGATGCGCCGCCGCTAAAAACCCAAACCCGTAGGAGCGAGGCTTGCCCGCGAAGCTTTTGGCGTCCTTGTGACCGCCTGCGCGGGCAAGCCTCGCCCCTACGGCACGGTTTGGCCAACGACGCCCTGTAGCCGCTGCCGCAGGCTGCGATAAGGCCGAAGGCCTTTGGCGATCTTGAAGCCGTGCGCGCCCTTCGGTCGCGATCGCAGCCTGCGGCAGCGGCTACAAGGGCGGTCGCCACCAGCACCAACGAAGCGCATTCGTGCGCACCAAAGCCGCCTGGCGGCCCCGCATTGGTGCGCCAGCCCTCCCCTCCACGCCATGAAAGCGACGTTTTCATGCCCTGTGCCGACTAGGCACACCCCTTGCAAAACAGCCCTTCAGTAGTCCGCATCTGCCACCCAAGAAAACTCATAAGTTCATGGAGATCGCACAATGAAGCGTCGCAGCTTGATCAAGGCTTTCACACTCACGGCAAGCATTGCCGCGATGGGCATGACCTGGACCGTCCAGGCCGCCGAGACCATCAAGGTCGGTATCCTGCATTCGCTGTCGGGGACCATGGCGATCTCCGAAACCTCGCTCAAGGACATGGCGTTGATGACCATTGACGAGATCAACGCCAAGGGCGGCGTCAACGGTAAAAAGCTCGAGGCGGTGGTGGTCGACCCGGCGTCGAACTGGCCGCTGTTCGCCGAGAAAGGCCGCCAGCTGCTGACCCAGGACAAGGTCGCCGTGGTGTTCGGCTGCTGGACCTCGGTGTCGCGCAAGTCGGTGCTGCCGGTGTTCGAGGAACTCAACGGCCTGCTGTTCTACCCGGTGCAATACGAAGGCGAAGAGATGTCGCCGAACGTGTTCTACACCGGCGCGGCGCCTAACCAGCAGGCGATCCCGGCGGTGGAATACCTGATGAGCGAAGACGGCGGCAGCGCCAAGCGCTTCTTCCTGCTCGGCACCGACTATGTCTACCCGCGCACCACCAACAAGATCCTGCGCTCGTTCCTGCATTCCAAGGGCGTGGCCGACAAGGACATCGAAGAGGTCTACACCCCGTTCGGCCACAGCGACTACCAGACCATCGTCGCCAACATCAAGAAGTTCTCCGCCGGCGGCAAGACCGCGGTCATCTCCACGGTCAACGGTGACTCCAACGTGCCGTTCTACAAAGAGCTGGCCAACCAGGGCCTGAAAGCCACCGACGTACCGGTGGTGGCCTTCTCCGTGGGCGAGGAAGAACTGCGCGGCATCGACACCAAGCCGCTGGTGGGCAACCTCGCGGCCTGGAACTACTTCGAGTCCGTGGAGAACCCGGTGAACCAGAAGTTCGTCGCCGACTGGAAAGCCTACGCCAAGGCCAAGAAGCTGCCGGGCGCGGATAAAGCCGTGACCAACGACCCGATGGAAGCCACCTACGTCGGCATCCACATGTGGGCCCAGGCGGTGGAGAAAGCCAAGTCCACCGACGTCGACAAGGTCCGCGAAGCCCTGGCCGGCCAGACCTTCGCCGCGCCGTCGGGCTACACCCTGACCATGGACAAAACCAACCACCACCTGCACAAGCCGGTGATGATCGGCGAGATCCAGCCGGACGGTCAGTTCAACGTGGTCTGGCAGACCGAAGGCCCGATCCGCGCCCAGCCGTGGAGCCCGTTCATCCCGGGCAACGACAAGAAGCCGGACTACGCGGTGAAGAGCAACTGATCGCCGCATCCACTCTTCTGTAGGAGCGAGGCTTGCCCGCGAAGCTTTTGGCGTCCTGACGGCCGCCATCGCGAGCAAGCTTCGCTCCTACAGGGTCCTCTGTCGCATTCAAGGACGTCACCATGTCCCTTTTTCGCCTGCTCCTGGCCTGCCTCCTGCTGTTGCCGATCACCGTCCACGCAGGAGACGCCGAAGACTTCGTCGCGGCCAACGCCACGCAACAGGCCAGGCTGCTGGAAAGCTGGGCCGCGCAGCCCGACCCGGCGCGCCTCGAACTGCTCGGCGCCTTGCAACAAGGCCAGCTGACCGTCGATGGCCAAGCCAAGACCTTGCGCCTGAACAATCGCCTGCGGGGTCTGATCAACACCGCCATGGCCAGCCATCAACTGCTCGCCGCCGACGCAAAAGTCCGTCTGGCCGCCGCGCAGCAGTTGCAGAAAAGCGCCAAGCCGGCGCAGCTGAAATTCCTCGATGCCAGCCTGGCCGCCGAACAGGACCAGGCCGTACACGACGCCCTGAGCCTGGCCCTGGCCAACCTGCAACTGGTGGACGACGACCCGGCCGTGCGCCTGGCCGCGGTGCGTCTGCTGGGTGAAACCGGCGACCCGCTGGCCCGCACCCGCCTCGAAGGCCTGCTCGAACCCGGCGTGGAAGCCGATGCCGGGGTGCGCACCGCCGCCGAAACCAGCCTGGCCCAGGTCAAGCGCAAGCTGCTGGTGGGCGAGGTGCTCGGCCAGGCCTTCAGCGGCATGTCCCTGGGCTCGATCCTGCTGCTGGCGGCCCTGGGCCTGGCAATCACCTTCGGCCTGCTCGGGGTGATCAACATGGCCCACGGCGAGATGCTGATGCTCGGCGCCTACTCCACCTACATGGTGCAGTTGCTGTTCCAGCGCTACGCCCCACAGGCCATCGAGTTCTACCCGCTGATCGCCCTGCCGGTGGCGTTCTTCGTCACCGCCGGCATCGGCATGGCCCTGGAACGCACGGTGATCCGCCATCTCTACGGCCGGCCGCTGGAAACCCTGCTCGCCACCTGGGGCATCAGCCTGATGCTGATCCAGCTGGTGCGCCTGGTGTTCGGCGCGCAAAACGTCGAGGTGTCGAACCCGGCCTGGCTGTCCGGCGGGATCCAGGTGCTGCCCAATCTGGTGCTGCCTTACAACCGCATCGTGATCATCGCCTTCGCGCTGTTTGTCGTCGTACTCACTTGGCTGCTGCTGAACAAGACCCGCCTGGGCCTGAACGTGCGCGCGGTCACCCAGAACCGCAACATGGCCGCCTGCTGCGGCGTACCGACAGGACGGGTCGACATGCTCGCCTTCGGCCTCGGCTCCGGCATCGCCGGCCTCGGTGGCGTGGCCCTGAGCCAGATCGGCAACGTCGGCCCGGACCTGGGCCAGAGCTACATCATCGACTCGTTCCTGGTGGTGGTGCTCGGCGGCGTCGGCCAGCTGGCCGGTAGCGTGTTCGCCGCGTTCGGCCTGGGGGTAGCCAACAAGATTCTCGAACCCCAGATCGGCGCCGTGCTCGGCAAGATCCTGATCCTCGCGCTGATCATTCTGTTTATCCAGAAACGTCCGCAAGGCCTCTTCGCATTGAAAGGACGGGTGATCGACTGATGAATCAGCCTCTATTGGTTACCGCTACACAAAAGGCCGGGCCCAAGGTCTCGGTCGCCGTCGGCGCGCTGATCCTGGTGGTGCTGCTGGCCCTGCCGCTGCTCTCGCTGCTGGCGCCGGACAACCCGCTGCACGTCTCGGCCTACACCTTGACCCTGGTGGGCAAGATCCTCTGCTACGCCATCGTCGCCCTGGCCCTGGACCTCGTCTGGGGTTATGCCGGGCTGCTGTCCCTGGGCCATGGCCTGTTCTTCGCCCTCGGCGGCTACGCCATGGGCATGTACCTGATGCGCCAGGCCGCGGGGGACAGCCTGCCGGCGTTCATGACCTTCCTCTCGTGGACCGAGCTGCCGTGGTACTGGAGCGGCACCGGCAGCTTCCTCTGGGCCCTGTGCCTGGTGGTGCTGGCGCCGGGTTTGCTGGCACTGGTGTTCGGCTTCTTCGCCTTTCGCTCGCGGATCAAGGGCGTGTATTTCTCGATCATGACCCAGGCCCTGACCTTCGCCGGCATGCTTCTGTTCTTTCGCAACGAGACCGGGTTTGGCGGCAACAACGGCTTCACCAACTTCCGCACCATCCTCGGCTTCGGCATCACCGAGCCTGGAACCCGCGCGGTGCTGTTCCTGGCCACCGTGCTGTTGCTGGTGGCCAGCCTGTATATCGGCTGGCGCCTGGCCCGGAGCAAGTTCGGCCGGGTGCTGACCGCGCTGCGGGACGCGGAAAACCGCCTGATGTTCTGCGGCTACGACCCACGCGGCTTCAAGCTGTTCGTCTGGGTGCTGAGCGCGGTGCTGTGCGGCCTGGCGGGGGCGTTGTACGTACCGCAAGTAGGCATCATCAACCCCAGCGAAATGTCGCCGACCAACTCCATCGAGGCCGCCGTGTGGGTCGCCCTGGGCGGTCGCGGCACGCTGATCGGCCCACTGCTCGGCGCCGGCGTGGTCAACGGCATGAAGAGCTGGTTCACCGTGGCCTTCCCGGAATACTGGCTGTTCTTCCTTGGGGCGCTCTTCATCATCGTCACCCTGTATTTGCCCAAAGGCATCATCGGCTTGCTGAAGAAAAGGGGCGAATCATGAGAATCACACCGACGGCCGAATTCATGCTCGAACCTATCCTCGATGCCAACAAGGATGCAGGCGCCAGCCGCGACGCCATCGGCCTCGGCCAGGCCGCCGGCAAGGGCCTGAACACCCGCCACGGCACCATCCTGACCCTGGAAGACATCAGCGTCAGCTTCGATGGCTTCAAGGCGCTCAACGACCTCAACCTGTACATCGGCGTCGGCGAGCTGCGCTGCATCATCGGCCCCAACGGCGCGGGCAAGACCACCCTGATGGACGTGATCACCGGCAAGACCCGGCCCACCCACGGCAAGGCCTGGTTCGGCGAAACCCTGGACCTGACGCAGATGAGCGAGGTGCAGATCGCCCAGGCCGGCATCGGCCGCAAGTTCCAGAAACCCACGGTGTTCGAAGCCCTGAGCGTGTTCGAAAACCTGGAGCTGGCGCAGAACACCGACAAGTCGGTATGGGCCAGCCTGCGGGCGAAACTCTCCGGCGAGCAGAAAGACCGCATCGACGAAGTGCTGGAAACCATTCGCCTGACCGCCTCGGTGGAACGCCAGGCCGGCCTGCTGTCCCACGGCCAGAAGCAGTTCCTGGAAATCGGCATGCTGCTGATGCAGGACCCGCAGTTGCTGCTGCTCGACGAGCCGGTGGCGGGCATGACCGATGCCGAGACCGAGTTCACCGCCGAGCTGTTCAAGCGCCTGGCGGGCAAGCATTCGCTGATGGTGGTGGAGCACGACATGGGCTTCGTCGGCTCGATCGCCGACCACGTCACCGTGCTGCACCAGGGCAGCGTGCTGGCCGAAGGGTCGCTGGAACAGGTGCAGGCCGATGAACGCGTTGTTGAAGTTTATTTGGGGCGATGAATCGGCCAGCTTCAAGCCGCAAGCTTCAAGCGGCAAGTGAACAGCAAAGCCATGCACCTCGCTCTTACTTGCAGCTTGAAGCTTGCCGCTTGCAACTGCCCCTTGCCGCCCTACTAACGGAGTTCCAATGCTACAGGTCCAACACCTTCACCAGTACTACGGCGGTAGCCACATCCTGCGCGGCCTGAGCTTCGAGGCGAAGGTCGGTGAAGTCACCTGCCTGCTCGGGCGCAACGGGGTGGGCAAGACCACCCTGCTCAAATGCCTGATGGGCCTGCTGCCGGCCAAGGAAGGCACGGTGAACTGGGAAGGCCAGGCCATCACCGCCTACAAGCCCCATCAACGGGTGCATGCCGGCATCGCTTACGTGCCCCAGGGCCGGGAAATCTTCGGCCGCCTGACCGTGGAAGAAAACCTGTTGATGGGGCTTTCCCGTTTTGGCGCTAAGGAGGCCAAGGAAGTGCCGGCCTTCATCTACGAGCTGTTCCCGGTGCTGCTGCAAATGAAACAGCGGCGCGGCGGCGACCTGTCCGGCGGCCAGCAACAGCAGCTGGCCATCGGCCGGGCCCTGGCCAGCCGGCCGCGGCTGTTGATCCTCGACGAGCCCACCGAGGGCATCCAGCCATCGGTGATCAAGGAAATCGGCGCGGTGATCAAGAAACTCGCGGCCCGCGGCGATATGGCGATCCTGTTGGTGGAGCAGTTCTACGACTTCGCCGCCGAACTGGCCGACCAGTACCTGGTGATGTCCCGGGGCGAAATCGTCCAGCAGGGCCGCGGTGAAAATATGCAAGCCGAGGGTGTACGCGGCCTGGTTACCATCTAAGTTACGATCTAGCCTGTAACGTCCAGACATTAAGCACGAACCATGAACCTGCCAGCCCACACCGCCCTGTTCACCCCCAGCTGGCATGCCGAGCTGGAACTCGGCTACGCCCGCTTTGACGACAGCACGCGCCCAGTGCAGCGCCGGCACAAGGGCCCGCTGCGGGTGCAGAAACACCTGTACGCCGAAGGCCCCGAGGTCTGCCAGCACATCATCGTGCATCCGCCCGGCGGGATTGCCGGCGGCGACCGCCTGCAGATCCGCGCCAGGGTCGAGCGCGATGCCTGGGCGCAACTGACCAGCCCCGGCGCCGCCAAGTGGTATCGCGCCAACGGGCCCGCCTATCAGACCCTGGAATTGAACGTCGCCGATGGCGCCACCCTGGAATGGCTGCCCCAGGAAACCATCGTGTTCAGCGCCGCCCAGGCCGAACTGAGCACCCGTATCGAGCTGCACGGCGACGCCCGGCTGTTCTACTGGGACGTGGTGGCCCTCGGCCGCCCCGCCAGCGACGAGCGCTTCGACCTCGGGCATTTCCAGTCGCACCTGGACATCCGCCGCGACGGCCAGTTGCTGTGGCACGAACGCCAGCGCATCGGCGGCGGCGACGGCTTGCTCGACTCGCCGATCGGCCTGGACGGCCAGCCGGTCTTCGCCACCCTGCTGGCCACCGGCGAAATCGCCAGCCAGTTGCTGGAGCGTTGCCGTTCGCTGCCTCATGCCGTGCGCGGCGACCTGACGCAACTGCCCGGCCTGCTGGTGGCCCGCTGCCTGGCCAGCGAAGCGCTGCTGGCCCGCGCCTGGCTGATCGACCTGTGGCGCCTGTTGCGCCCGGCCCTGTTGGGGCGCGAGGCGCTGCCGCCGAGGATCTGGAACACATGAATATCCACGCCCCTGTAGGAGCGAGCTTGCTCGCGAAAAACGCCAAGTCACCGCATTCCTTCAGGCAGTACGCATTATCGTCAAGACTTTTCGCGAGCAAGCTCGCTCCTACAACAACGGATTTTGAACGATGGACCTGACCCCACGCGAAAAAGACAAACTGCTGATATTCACCGCCGGCCTGGTGGCCGAACGGCGCCTGGCCCGTGGCGTGAAGCTCAATTACCCGGAAGCCATGGCCTACATCTCCGCGGCGCTGCTCGAAGGCGCCCGCGACGGCCAGACCGTGGCCGAGCTGATGCACTACGGCACCACCCTGCTGACCCGCGAACAAGTAATGGAAGGCATCCCGGAGATGATTCCGGAAATCCAGGTGGAAGCGACTTTCCCCGACGGCACCAAGCTGGTCACCGTCCACCAACCGATCGCCTGAGGCCGCCCATGACGTATTCCATCCGCGATGCCGTGCATGCCGACCTGCCGGCGATCCGCGATATCTATAACGACGCCGTACTCAACACCACGGCGATCTGGAACGAACAGGCCGTGGACCTGGGCAATCGCCAGGCCTGGTTCAGCGCCCGCCAGGCCCAGGGTTATCCGATCCTGGTGGCGGTCGACGCCGACGAAAGCGTGCTCGGTTATGCCTCGTTCGGCGACTGGCGGCCCTTCGACGGCTTCCGCCATACCGTCGAGCACTCGGTCTATGTGCGCAACGACCAGCGCGGCAACGGCCTCGGCCCGCGCCTGATGCAAGCGCTGATCGAACGCGCCAAAAGCTGCGACAAGCACGTGATGGTCGCGGCCATCGAAAGCGGCAATACCGCCTCGATCCGCCTGCACGAACGCATGGGCTTCGTCACCACCGGACAGATGCCGCAAGTGGGCACCAAGTTCGGGCGCTGGCTGGACCTGACGTTCATGCAGCTGACCCTCGATCCGGGGGCGCCACCGCCCACCATCCACAAGGAGTGATACCCGATGAACGCTGCCCAACTGCGTCGAGTCCATGCGGAGAGCTTTGCCCACTATCGCCAGGGGTTGATTGATCTGTTGTTCGACGCCGTGGGCCACGGCGCCTCGGTCGGTTTCATGGCCGACCTCGACGAGGAACAGGCCCGCGCCTACGTCAACAGCGTCCAGGCCAGCGTGACCGACGGCAGCCTGCTGCTGTGGGTGGTGGTGCAGGACGAGCGGGTCCTGGCCAGCGTGCAACTGGCGCTGTGCCAGAAGCCCAACGGCCTCAATCGCGCCGAGGTACAAAAGCTGCAGGTGCGCCACGACGCTCGCCGCCGTGGCCTGGGCCAGCAGTTGATGCACGCCGTGGAACAGGCGGCGCGCCAGCACAAACGCGGCCTGCTGTACCTGGACACCGAAGCCGGCTCGGACGCCGAAGCCTTCTACAGCGCCCAGGGCTACACCCGCGTCGGCGAACTGCCGAACTACTGCCAAAGCCCGGACGGCACCTATAGCCCGACCGCCATTTACTTCAAGACTCTGGGGCAACCCGTATGATTCCAGGCCAATACCAGATCCAGCCCGGCGACATCGAACTCAACGCCGGCCGCCGCACCCTCAGCCTGAGCGTCGCCAACAGCGGCGACCGGCCGATCCAGGTGGGCTCGCACTATCACTTTTTCGAAACCAACGACGCCCTGACCTTCGACCGCGCCGCCAGCCGTGGCATGCGCCTGAACATCCCGGCCGGCACCGCCGTGCGCTTCGAGCCGGGGCAGACCCGGGAGGTGGAACTGGTGGACCTGGCCGGGCATCGCCGGGTGTTCGGGTTTGCCGGGCGGGTCATGGGTGACCTGGACTGATGCAATCCCGGTAGCCGCTGCCGCAGGCTGCGATGGCTGCGCAGCGGCCCCTGCATTTCAAAGCGAACGAAGGTCCTTCGGCCCTTAGCGCAGCCTTCGGCAGCGGCTACAGGTGCCCGACTCAATTCTTAGGAAGGTGCAATGAAGATTTCCCGCCAAGCCTACGCCGACATGTTCGGCCCCACCGTCGGTGACAAGGTGCGCCTGGCCGACACCGAGCTGTGGATCGAAGTCGAGAAGGACTTCACCACCTACGGCGAAGAAGTGAAGTTCGGCGGCGGCAAGGTGATCCGTGACGGCATGGGCCAGGGCCAACTGCTGGCGGCCGAGGTGGTCGACACCCTGATCACCAACGCGCTGATCATCGATCACTGGGGCATCGTCAAGGCCGACGTCGGCCTCAAGGACGGACGCATTGCCGCCATCGGCAAGGCCGGCAACCCGGACATCCAGCCCGACGTGACCATCGCTGTCGGCGCCAGCACCGAAGTGATCGCCGGCGAGGGCATGATCCTCACCGCCGGCGGCATCGACACCCATATCCACTTCATCTGCCCGCAGCAGATCGAAGAGGCGCTGATGAGCGGCGTCACCACCATGATCGGCGGCGGCACCGGGCCGGCCACCGGCACCAACGCCACCACCTGCACCTCGGGGCCGTGGCACATGGCGCGCATGCTCCAGGCGGCGGACGCGTTCCCGATGAACATCGGCTTCACCGGCAAGGGCAACGCCAGCCTGCCGGAACCCTTGATCGAGCAGGTCAAGGCCGGGGCCATCGGCCTCAAGCTCCATGAGGACTGGGGCACCACCCCGGCCAGCATCGACAACTGCCTGGGCGTCGCCGACCAGTACGACGTGCAGGTGGCAATCCACACCGACACCCTCAACGAATCGGGCTTCGTCGAAACCACCCTCGGCGCGTTCAAGGGCCGCACCATCCACACCTATCACACCGAAGGCGCCGGCGGCGGCCATGCCCCGGACATCATCAAGGCCTGCGGCTTGCCCAACGTGCTGCCGAGCTCGACCAACCCGACCCGGCCGTTCACCCGCAACACCATCGACGAACACCTGGACATGTTGATGGTCTGCCACCACCTCGACCCGAGCATCGCCGAGGACGTGGCCTTCGCCGAAAGCCGCATCCGCCGCGAGACCATCGCCGCCGAAGACATCCTCCACGACCTGGGCGCCTTCTCGATGATCAGCTCCGACAGCCAGGCCATGGGCCGGGTCGGCGAGGTCATCACCCGCACCTGGCAGACCGCCGACAAGATGCACCGCCAGCGCGGCCCGCTGCCGGGCGACGGCGCCGGCAACAGCAACTTCCGGGTCAAGCGCTACATCGCCAAATACACGATCAATCCGGCGATCACCCACGGCATCAGCCACGAAGTGGGCTCCATCGAAATCGGCAAATGGGCCGACCTGGTGCTCTGGCGTCCGGCGTTCTTCGGGGTCAAGCCGACATTGATCCTCAAGGGCGGGGCCATCGCCGCCAGCCTGATGGGTGATGCCAACGCCTCGATCCCGACCCCGCAACCCGTGCATTACCGGCCGATGTTCGCAAGCTACGGTGGCAGCCGGCACGCCACCAGCCTGACCTTTATCAGCCAGGCCGCGCTGGCGGCCGGGGTGCCGCAACAATTGGGGCTGAAAAAGCAGATCGCTGTGGTCAAGGGCTGCCGCGACGTGCAAAAGAGCGACCTGATCCACAACGACTACCTGCCGGATATCGAGGTTGACCCGCAGACCTATCAGGTCAAGGCCGACGGCGTGCTGCTCTGGTGCGAACCGGCGGACGTGTTGCCGATGGCGCAGCGCTACTTCCTGTTCTAGAAACCTGGCTGTTCTAGAAACCTGGATCCAACGGGCGCCCATCCGGGCCGCCCAACGGTCAGCAAAGCCGGACGTCTTACCGTGTTGAACGGCTCAATCGCGACTAGAATTCGACACGCCGTCCTCACTCTTGCTGCCTGACAAGGTTCCCGGCCATGCGTCTACCCGATTTCATCGTGCAACAGGTTGATCGCATCGTTGATGAGTGGGAGCGGTTCGCCCGATCCATTGCCCCCGATACCGACTCCCTGACCCGCCTGCAATTGCGCGACCACGCCAAGTCCATCCTGCTGGCCGCCGCTCGCGACATGCGCACTGCCCAGACCGCCAGCGAACAGGCCGCCAAGGCGCGGGGCGAAGGCCCGGAAAAGACCCCGAGCCTCGACGAAGCCGCCGCCAGCCATGGCGAATTGCGCCACAACGTGGGCTTCGACCTGGTGCAGATGACCTCGGAATTCCGCCACCTGCGCGCCTGCGTGATCCGCCTCTGGGTCGCCAGCCTGGAGTCGCCGGAACTGGCCTATTTCCAGGACATGATCCGTTTCAACGAAGCCATAGACGAAGCATTGGCCGAGTCCACCGCGGCCTATGCCGAACAGGTCAACCGTTCGCGGGATATCTTCCTGGCGATTCTCGGCCACGACCTGCGAACCCCCTTGCAGGCGGTGAGCATGTCCACCGAGATGCTGGCGCGCAAAGTCGCGCTGGACGCCGATGCGCTGGCCTACGTGTCGCGGATCAAGAGCAGCTCCCGGCACATGGCGACGATGGTCGGCGACCTGCTGGAGTTCGTGCGCAGCCGCCTGGGCAGCAGCCTGCCCATCGAACCGGCGCCCATGGACATGGCCAGTGCCGCCAAGGCGGCCATGGACGAAGCCTGCGCCGGCTGGCCGGACTGCACGCCGGCGCTGAACTTCCATGGCGACAGCCATGGCATCTGGGATCGCGGGCGCATCGAGCAGATGCTGCAGAACCTGATCGGCAACGCCCTGCAGCATGGCAGCAATAACCACACCGTGACCGTCACCCTCACCGGCGCCGCCGAGCAGGTGCTGCTGACCATCCACAACTACGGCCCGCCGATCCCCAAGGAAGCCTTGAGTACCCTCTTCGATCCGCTGGTGCGCAGCGCCAACGAAGAACTCGGCAGCTCCTCCACCAGCCTCGGCCTGGGCCTGTTCATCGTCAAGGAAGTGGTCACTGCCCACCAAGGCAGCATCGAGGTCAGCTCCAGCGAAGCCGATGGCACCACCTTCACCGTGACCCTGCCGCGGGTGTCCCACGCCGAATAGTCGTAGAGAGCAAACTGCCGACATCCCTGTAGCCGCTGCCGAGCCTGCGAGGCTGCGCTCGACCGCGGAGCGGTCGTAAACCGGGCACTGCTTTCCTTCAGGTAAACCGCTAATGCAGGTTTTGCGAGGACTCCGTCCTCGAACGCAGCCTCGCAGGCTCGGCAGCGCCTACAGACGCTCGTCACTCACTGAGCAGACGCCCCAGGCGCTGCTTGAGCATCTGGTTTTCCGTGCGCAATTCGCGGACTTCGTCGAGCAGTTCCAGCGCCAGGGCGACGCCTTCCCACTCCAGTTCCAGATCACGCCGCAACTTGGCGGCGCGCTTGGCGACCGCCAGTTCGTAATCGGTGAAACGCCAATCCCGTGGCGCCGAGCCATGGGGATCGAGGATCCCGTGCTCGACAATTTCCATCACATAGGCGGCCGGCAGATCGGCCACCTCGCAGAACTCTTCCATATCCAGCTGAACGATCAGGGTGCTCATGGTTAGCGACTCCTTGTTTCAGATCAGAATGGGTTGCAGATCAGAAATGCTCCCGCGGATTGAAGGCGGCCTTTTTCGCCAGCTCCTGCCACAGCGCCTTGACGTCATCGCCGGAGGCCTTGGGCATCACGGCCTTGAGCTGCACGAACAGATAACCGCGATGCCCGGCCTTGTTCAGCAGGCCATGGCCCTTGGCACGCATGCGTTGGCCGTTCTGGCTGCCGGCCGGCACCTTGAGGTTGATCTTGCCGGTCAGGGTCGGCACCGCGACCTCGGTTCCCAGCGCCAGCTCCCAAGGGGCCAGCGGCAAGGTGATGATCAGGTTCTCGCCCTCGATATCGAACTTCGGATGGGGCGCGAAACGAATGGTCAGGTACAGGTCGCCATTGGCCCCGCCACCGACACCCGGCGCGCCCTGGCCCTTGAGGCGGATACGCTCGCCGTCGGTGACGCCGGCCGGGATCTTCACGTTCAGGCTCTTGCTGGTGTTGCTGACGTGCTGGCCGGCAGCGTTGTACTGCGGCACCTTGAAGCTGACCTTCTTCGACTCGGCCGACAGGGTCTCTTCCAGAAAGATCGGTAATTCCATTTCCACGTCTTGCCCCCTGCGCCCGGCGCTGCGCGATTGTCCACCGCCGAAACCCGGCCCGCGGTTGCCGAAGATCGAACTGAAGAAGTCCGAAAAATCCCCGCCATCGCCGAAACCGCCGGCATCCGCGCGACCCTTCCAGCCCGGTGGGCCCTGGAACGGCTGGCCGTGCTGGCCGTAACGCCGCAGATCGTCGTATTCGGCCCGCTTGTCCGCGCTTTTCAGCGCTTCGTAGGCTTCCGACGCGTCCTTGAACTTGGCTTCGGCGTCTTTTTCCTTGCTGACATCCGGGTGGTATTTGCGCGCCAGCTTGCGATAGGCGGCCTTGATCGCCTTGTCGTCCGCCGTCGGCTCCACCCCGAGAATCTTGTAATAGTCTTTGAAGTCCATCTAAGGATCACCATCCGTTATCAATATGGCGCGGCGGGACGTACAGCATGCACTCTTGAACAGCGTCAAGGCTGATCGATCTCAATACTGTGACTCACGCGGCGCAGCAGAAGTTTATCGGCAGCTGGCGGCGGTTCTTGCGACCGCCCGATGGCTGCCCGGCCCATGCCTGCAAGTTTGGGGTGAAGAATAGTCTTTCAAGGCTTGCGGGTTTCGATTTAGCGGATAGTCGGCCTTCGATTCTGCGAACGACTGGCATACACTGCGCGGCCGTTTTTTCCAACCGGAACTCGAAAGACATGAAAAACGCATCTGCGGCCCGTGCCTGCGGTATCGACTTCGGCACGTCCAACTCCACGGTCGGCTGGCTGCGCCCCGGCATGGAAACGCTGATTGCGCTGGAGGACGACAAGATCACCCTGCCGTCGGTGGTCTTCTTCAACATCGAAGAACGCCGTCCGGTGTATGGCCGCCTGGCGCTGCACGAATACCTGGAAGGCTACGAAGGCCGGCTGATGCGCTCGCTGAAGAGCCTGCTGGGTTCCAAGCTGATCAAGCACGACACCAGCGTGCTGGGCACGGCGATGCCGTTCAAGGACCTGCTGGGCCTGTTCATCGGCCAGCTCAAGAGCCGCGCCGAAGCCGCCGCCGGCCGGGAGTTCGAGGAAGTGGTGCTGGGTCGCCCGGTGTTTTTCGTCGATGACGACGCCGCCGCCGACCAGGAGGCCCAGGACACCCTGGTGGAAGTGGCGCGCAAGCTGGGCTTCAAGGAAGTCTCGTTCCAGTACGAGCCGATTGCCGCGGCCTTCGACTACGAGTCGACCATCGAGCGCGAAGAGCTGGTGCTGATCGTCGACATCGGCGGTGGTACTTCCGACTTCTCCCTGGTGCGCCTGTCGCCCGAGCGCCGTGGCCTGGACAACCGCCACGAGGACATCCTCGCCACCGGCGGCGTGCACATCGGCGGCACCGACTTCGACAAACAGTTGAGCTTGCAGGGCCTGATGCCGCTGTTCGGCTACGGCAGCCGGATGAAGAGCGGCGCCTACATGCCCACCAGCACCCACATGAACCTGGCGACCTGGCACACCATCAACTCGGTGTACTCGCAGAAGTCCCAGCTGGCCCTGGGCAGCATGCGCTACGACATCGAAGACACCGGCGGCATCGACCGCCTGTTCAAGCTGATCGAACAGCGCGCCGGGCACTGGCTGGCCATGGAAGTGGAAGAGACCAAGATCCAGCTGACCCACGCCGACAACCGCATGGTGCCCCTGGACCGTATCGAGGCCGGCCTGAGCGTGGACCTGAGCCGGGCGCTGTTCGAGTCGTCCATCGACAGCCTGCTGGAGCGCATCCGCGGCAGCGTCACGCAACTGCTGGGCGATGCCAATGTCGGCGTCGGCCAGGTCGATACGGTGTTCTTCACCGGCGGTTCCAGCGGCATCCCGGCCCTGCGCCAGAGCGTCGCGGACATGCTGCCCAACGCCCGCCATGTCGAAGGCAATATCTTCGGCAGCATCGGTAGCGGCCTGGCGATCGAAGCGAAGAAACGTTACGGATAAAAGCAGCGGCAAGTTGCAAGCTACAAGCCGCAAGTAAAAGCAGAAGCCTTATCTGCCTCAAACTTGCAGCTTGCCGCTTGCCGCTTGCCGCTTGAAGCTTGCAGCTGCTTTTAAACCAACCCCGCCTGCTTCAATTCACTCTTCAGGTACGCGTAGTAGATCGGCCCGGCCACCACCCCCGGCAGGCCGAACGCCGCCTCGAACACCAGCATCGCCAACAGCAACTCCCAGGACTTGGCACTGATCTGCCCGCCGACGATCCGCGCGTTGAGGAAGTATTCCAGCTTGTGGATAAAGATCAGGTAGCCCAGCGCCGCCGCGGCCACCCAGATCGACAGCGACATGCCGACGATGGTGATCAGGGTGTTGGAGATCAGGTTGCCGATCACCGGCAACAGCCCCAGCAGGAAGGTCAGCACGATCAGGGTCTTGGTCAGCGGCAGCTTGACCCCGAACATCGGCAGGATCAGCGCGAGGAAGATCCCGGTGAAGAAGGTGTTGAGCAGGGAAATCTTGATCTGCGCGAACACGATGTTGCGAAAGGCCTGGACCAGCAGGTGCAGGCGGTCGAACAGCGCAGCCGCCAGTGGCTTGCGCTTGGTCAGATCGGGCACGCGCTGCAAGGCGATGATCGCCCCCAGCACCATGCCGATCAGCAAGGTCACGAACATGTGCGCCGCGTCCTTGCCCACCAGTTGCAGCTCGCTCAAGTGCTTGCTGGCCCAGGCGCCGATGGCCACCTGGAACTCCGCCGCGCTGGCCGGCAGATAGGAGTCGAGGAACGGCGGCAGCTGGCCGCGCGCCTTGTCCACCACCGTCATGAATTTGTCCAGGGAAGCCCCCGGGTTCTCCGCTTCGTGCAGCAGGAAGCTGATGGCGCCGGCGAACAGCAGCGTCAGCACGCTGACCACCAGGGTGCCGAGCAGGGCCACCGCCAACCAGCGCGCCCGCCGACCTTCGATCAGCCGTTGCAGTTGCGGGGTGAGCATGTTGACCAGTTCGAACACCAGCAGGCCCGCCAGCAGGCTCGGTAATAGCCGCAACGGGATTACCAGCAACAGGCCGCCGAAGATGATCACCCAACTGAACAACAACAGATGACGCTGAGAAAACGTTGGCATACAGCCTCAAACAAACAGCGTGAAAGGATTGGCAGTCTGCCAGCGTTGCACTGACGATGCGAGGCCGACAGGCGCGGGTTTGCTGGCGATCAACGATACAGGGTGTGTCAGGCAAACCGCCGCGACCGGACCGTGAACAAGCTCGCGCCTGCGAGGGAGAAGGTTATTGCTTCTTCAGGCACGTGCTCATGAAGGTCTTGCGCTCATCGCCCTTGAGGGCTTTGGCAGTGGCGTCGGCGTTGCAGGTCTTCATCCGTTCCTGCGGGGTTGCCGCGGCAGCCGGCGTGGCTTTCAGGCAGGTGCTCATAAAGGCTTTGCGTTCATCGCCCTTGAGGGCTTTCGCGGTGGCGTCGGCGTTGCAAGTGGTCATCTTGTTCTGCTGGGCGGTGGCGGCAAAGCCTTGGGAACAGAGCAGCAGACCGACCATCAACAAAGGGATACGCAGCATCTTCATGGAGTTTTCTCCTTGTTACCGCACCGACGGGCGCGGCCTCCAGCGCAGTGTAGACAAACCCTGTTACAGGTTCACCTGTTCTGTAGGCTGGTGCGCCGGTACTGCTCGGGGGTGCAACCGGCCTGGCGCTGGAACATCGCGATAAATGCCGAGGCGCTGCTGTAGCCCATGTCGAACGCCACCTCCTGGACACTGCGCGCGCTGTCCAGCGCCTCGATGGACGCCAGGAAGCGCAGGCGCTGGCGCCATTCGCCGAAACTCATGCCCAGCTCGCGCACGAATTGCCGGGCCAGGGTGCGTTCGCTGACGTGGATCTGCCGCGCCCAATCGGCCAGCGCGCGGTTATCCCCCGGGGCGGCCTGCAACGCTTCCAGCACACCGAGCAAGGCCGGGCTGCTGGCATACGGCAGGTAACCGTCATGCACCGGCGCCTGTTGCAACTGGTCGAGCATTACCTGGGCCAGGCGGCTGTCCGCTTCCTGCTCGGGAATCTGCACGTCGCGCGCGGCGAAGTCCTTGAGGATCGCCTTGAGAATATCGCTGATGGCCAGGGTACAGGCCTGCTGCGGCAGCGCCTGGCACAACTCCGGGGCCAGACACACGGCGCGGTACACGATCGGTTGCGGGCTGTAGAAACTATGCTCGGTGCCCGGCGGAATCCAGATGGCGTACTGTGGCGGCGACATAAAGCGCTGGCCGGCGATCTCCATGTGCATCACGCCATGGGCCGAATATTCCAGGCAGCCCCAGGGGTGGCGATGTTCCAGCGCATGGCTGTGGGCGTCGAAATCGGCGTAGCGGAAGTACACCGGCGCCGGCAGACCGCTGAAGGGCAGCAGGTCGATGTGTTTTTTGCTCATGCTGTCCGGATTCAGGGGCGGGTTGTCTGGATCGAAGTATAGGCCTGGATCCAGACAGAGGGATAATCACCCTTCATCAACGTTCTGGTTTTCCTCATGCAATACGCTTATCCGTTACTGGCCGTCTTTATCTGGGCCGGCAATACCGTCATCAACAAACTGGCGGTCGGGGCGATCTTCCCCGCGGAGATCGGTTTCTATCGCTGGCTGCTGGCCGGCCTGTTGTTCACGCCCTTCATGCTCAAGGCAGTGGTCGCCCATTGGGCGGTGATCCGCCCGAACCTGGGCAAGATCTTCATCCTCGGCGTGCTGGGCATGGCGGTGTATCAGAGCCTGGCCTACTTCGCCGCGACCCTGACCTCGGCCACCAACATGGGCATCATCCTCTCGCTGATGCCGCTGATGTCGCTGGCCATGGCCATCGCCAGCCTCGGCCAGCGCCTGACGGCCGGCGCCCTGGCCGGTGCCGTGCTGTCGTTTGCCGGGGTGCTGGTGGTGGTGTCGTCCGGCAGCCTCGACGTGCTGCTGGAACAGGGGGTGAACCTGGGCGACGCGATGATGCTGATCGCCACCCTGGCCTACGCGATCTACAGCACCCTGCTGAAAAAATGGCAGCTGCGCCTGCCGCCGCTGGTGCTGCTGTACCTGCAGGTGCTGGTGGCCGTGGTGGTGCTGTTTCCGCTGTTTTTGGCCTCGCCGAAAACCGGCCTGACCCTGCACAACATTCCCCTGGTGCTCTATGCCTGCCTGCTGGCCTCGATGCTCGCGCCGCTGGCCTGGATGCAGGCGGTGGTACGCCTGGGACCGAGCCGCACCACGCTGTTCTTCAACCTGCTGCCGCTGATCACCGCGCTGATTGCCGCCGTGGTGCTGCATGAACAGCTGGCGTTGTATCACCTGGTGGGTGGGGTGCTGACCCTGGGCGGGGTGATTCTGTCGGAACGCTGGACCACCGCGCTGGGGCGCAAGGCCAGCGTCGCCTGACAGATCGTCATCGCGAGCAAGCTCGCTCCTACCGGGGACCGCGCGATCCTGTAGGAGAGAGCGTGCTCGCGATACATCTCAAGACCGCCACATCCCTCTCTGGCTATACCCCCGCCGCCTTCAACCGCTGCGCATGCTCGACGAACAGCCGGATCGGCTCGGCGCCCTTGCCCACCAGCCCCAGCGACTGGTTGACGATATCGAAGTGGTCCAGGGGGTAATCGTCGCCAATCACCGTGCCCAGGTGCGAGCTGTAGCGGCCGACCATGCCATCGCATTGCCCGGCCTCGCGGACAAAGGTCCTGGCGAACAGCCGGCAAGTGCGGTTGGTGCCGTCGAACAGGTTGCGCCCGCGATTGGTCTTGCCCGGCTGCAAGGTGCCGGACCAGGAGTAGTAGCGCACCCCGTTGACCTCTTCCGGTCCCTGCCCACCCCAGGTGTCCGGCAGGCCCTGGGGATACTGGCGGTTGAACAGCGCCACGCCCTCGCTCGTCAGCGAGCGGTGCGAGGCATGGATATCCGCCGGCAGCTTCGGCCCGCGATAACCGGTGTCGAGCCAGCTCATCAGCACGGCAATCACCCGCAGGATAAAACTCAGCACACGCCCGCGCAGGGTGTCGATGGAATGGTGGCGCTCGATGTAGTCGGCCAGTTCGGAGCCATGATTGGGCCCGGCCACCGAGGTCACCGAGGCCACCCAGTCCGGCCGTTTGGCCGCGGCATAGCGGGCGGTGAGCGAGCCCTGGCTGTGGCCGATCAGGTTGACCTTGTCCGCGCCGGTTTCGCGGCGGATCTCCTCGATCCGCGCCAGCAATTGCTCGCCGCGCACCTCAGTGGAGTGCAGCGGCGAGACCTGCACCGCAATCACCGTGGCCCCGCCGCGGCGCAACGCCGACTCGATGCCGAACCAGTAGGAGTACAGCACCAGCCGGATAAACCCCAGCATGCCGGGGACCAGGACCAGCGGGTAACGCGTGGCAAGCTCTTGGGACATGGGAACATCCTTGTGATCGGACTTGTATCAGGGACCGCGGCGCCCAAGGCTGGATGCAGGACAGCAGCCAAGAGCATCGACAGCCAAGATGACAGCTTCACGACCACTGTATGACATTCCCCCAAGGCTAACGCGAGCAAGCTCGCTACAGGGGACTGGCTATAAATGGATCGCCCCGGGTCTGCAGGAGCGAAGCTTGCTCGCGATAGCCCCGATTCAGGCAATGGATTTCTTCCAGTAGAACCTGAGCGGGTTTGGGGCTGCTACGCAGCCCATCGCGAGCAAGCTTCGCTCCTACAAGGGATACGCTATTTCAGCCCCACCACCCCGGCCACGATCAGCCCCACCGACAGCAGTTTGACCAGCGTCAGGCTCTCCCCCAGCAAGGCGAAACCGAGGAACACCGTGCCCAGGGAGCCGATGGCGGTCCAGATCGGGTAGGCGATGCTCACCGGCAGTTCACGCATCGCCAGGGTCAGGAAGTAGATGCCGCCCAGCGCGGCCACCACCGTCAGCAGCGACGGCCACAACCGGGTGAACCCCTCGGCGTACTTCATGCCCATGGCGAAGGTGACTTCGAAGGCGGCGGCGATCAGCAAGAACAGCCAGGCCATGTCGCCTCCTCAGAAGGTTCGCGCCAGTGCCAGCAGGCGCTGCTCGGCTTCGGCGCAGGACACCTGGAACGTGCGCTCGGCCGATTCCTCGCCTTCGGCCGCGACCACTGTGACGTCGTCGATACCGATAAAGCCCAGCGCCGTGCGCAACCATGGGTCGGCATGGTTCATGGCCTCCAGTTCGCCGCCCGGGCCGAAGCCGAAGCCGCCGCGACTGGTGACGATCAGCGCTTTCTTGCCCCGCACCAGCGGCTCGTACTGGGCGACACCGTTGTCCTGGACGGTATTGAAGGTCAGGCCCAGGCGCACGATCTGGTCGACCCAGGCCTTGAGGCCGCTGGGCACGCTGAAGTTGTACATCGGCGCCGAGATCACCAGCAGTTCATGTTCCAGCAACTCCGTCACCAGCTCGTCGCTCAGGGCCAGGTCGGCCTGCATCGACAAGGGCCGCGCCTGGGGTTCGGGATAAAACGCCGCGGCGACGAAGGCTTCGCTGACGTGGGGCAGCGAAGCGCGACCGACTTCCCGGCGGGTCAATTTGCCCTGGGGATGGGCCTCGAGCCAGGCCTGGAGAAAGCGCTCCGTCAGCCGCCGCGAATGGGAGCGTTCGCCACGGGGGCTGCCATGTACTGCTAGAATTCTGCTCATCTGTCATTCCTCATCCTGGAACATTCTGGAAGACCGTAAAAAGCCTTCCTGGGCGAGGAATAAAGCTATTGATGCAGGCCCTATGGAACAAATGAGCAATAGTTGATCAGGATGAATTAATTTCACCCATAAGGTGACCCAGTATGTTTGCCAACCTGCCGCTGACCGCCCTGCGCGCCTTCGAATCGGCGTCCCGGCTCCTGAGCTTCAAGGCTGCCGCCGAGGAACTGTCGGTTACGCCCACGGCGATTTCCCACCAGATCCGCTCCCTGGAAAGCTGGCTGGGCGTGCCGCTGTTCCAGCGCCTGCCGCGCCAGGTGCGCCTGACCGAATGCGGCGAACGGCTGTTCCACAGCCTGCACGGCGCCTTGCTGGAAGTGGCGCAGAGCGTCGACAGCCTGCGCCCGCAACGCAGCGGCGCGAACCTGATGATCTCCACCACGCCGGCCTTCGCCGCGCTGTGGCTGGTGCCGCGCCTGGGGCGTTTTTATGCCCGGCACCCGAACATCAACCTGCGCCTGGACACCAACTGCGAGGTCATCGACCTGCAACAGGATGCGAGCGTCGACCTGGTGATCCGCTACAGCCTGGACGACTACCCGAATCTCTATGGGCTGTGCCTGTTCGACGAATGCTTCGCGGTCTACGGCTCGCCGGAGCAGGTAACCCTGGCTCGCCAACAGACGCCGACGCTGATCAGCGTGCGCTGGCACAACTCCAAGCTCTACGCCCATGGCTGGGAGGCCTGGTGCGACAAGGCGCAGGAAAGCTGGATGCAGGGCCGCCCGGTGATTCGCGAATACGACGAGGAACACTACGCCCTGCAGGCGGCCATTGCCGGCCAGGGCCTGGTGCTGGCCAGCAATATCCTGGTGTCGGAAAGCGTGGCCAGCGGCCTGTTGCTGCCGTATCGCCCGGAGATCCATGTCGACGGCGCGGGCTACAGCGCCTTGTGCGTGCCCGGGCGCGAACGGCATCCGCCGGTGCGGGTGTTTTTCCAGTGGTTGCGCGAAGAGGCCCAGGCAGCCGGGCATCCGCTGCTCGCCGCCGGCTAATGCCCCAGGGACCAGGCAGGAGCGAGCTTGCTCGCGAAAAGATCGCCAAGGATGACCAGTTTTGGCAGACAGGTCGCCGCTTCGCGGCTATCGCGAGCAAGCTCGCTCCTACAGGAAAACTCCGTTTGCTCTCAACGCGTCGGCTTGACCGCCACCGGCGCCTTGCCCGAACGCATCTGCTCGAGTAGCGGCGCGCACTGGTTCGGCTCGCCGCCGCTCGGTGCCACCAGCGCCAGCAACCCGGCCGCCGGCCCGGCGATCACCCCCAGCGCCACCATGCCGGCGCCGCGCAACATCAGCGGCACGGCCTTGACCCCGGCCTCCGGCTTGATGAACTTGCCTTGCACATAGAGCGGCGAGCGCAGGGAGAACAGGCGCAGGCCCTTGGATTCCGGGGTGATGGTCAGGTCCAGTTGCTCGCTGGCCATGTTCGCGGTGCCGTCGATGTAGACGATCGCGTTCTCGGTGTCGAACACGAACAGGCGGCTGGTGGCCAGGCCGGTCTTGATGCCGAAGTCGGCGGCGGCGCAATTGATCTTCACTTCCTTGTCGCCAAACATCTTGCCGATCACATAGTTGCCGACGTTGAGCCCGGCGATCTCCATCAGGCTGCGGCTGATGGCGCCGTCGTTGATCAGCATCTTCAGCTCGCCATTGGTACTGCCGAGCAGGGCCGCCACCGAATTGCCGCGCCCGGCGATATCGGCATCGCCATTGAGTTCGCCGAAGCTGGTTTTCATCGGCTCGAAGGTCGGGAACAGCTGCTTGAGCTTGAAGTTGCGCGCGGTCAGCTTGGCCCGGCCTTCCAGCGGCGTGGCCTGGCCGTTGAGGCGAATCTGCGCATCCAGCTTGCCGCCAGCCACGCCGAAACGCAGCGGCTCCAGGCTCAGGCGCCCGTCGTCGAGCACCAGGTGGGTGTACAGGTCGGTGAAGGGCAAGTCGGCGCTATGGACGATGCGCTTGCCGGTGAACTCGACATCGGCGTCCATGTCGCGCCAGCGCTCGGTGCGGAACTCTTCCACCGGCAACACCTTGTCCGCCGGCTGCTTGCTGTCGCCGCCCCGGGCCTTCTGCTCGGCGTTGGAGTCGGCGCCGATCAGCGGCGCCAGGTCGCTGAACAGCAACTGATTGGACACCAGCGCGCCGGTCAGCTTGGGCCGCGGCTGGCTGGCGACATAGGTCAGGTTGCCGTGAATGTCGCTGTCGCCGATCTTGCCGTTGAAATCCTGGTACTGGAACTTCGCCCCGGCCGGGTCGCGCAACTGCGCGGTCAGGTGGCCATCGGTGGCATAGGCCGGCGAGTCCGGCAGGGTCACGCCAGTCAGCGGGTACAGGTTGCCCAGGCTGGTGCCGGCGAGCTTCATGCGCAGATCCAGGGCGCCGAGGTTGAGCGGGTCGGTCAGGGTGCCGGCCAGTTCGACACGGGTATCGCCGATCGTTGCCTGGACTTGCAGCGGAAATGGCTTGCTCGCGTCCTGCAGCGCCAGCAAGCCGCCGATCTTGCCGGAACCGGCGAGCGCCTGGCCGTGATATTGCCCCTTGGCCTTGAAGGCAAAGGCATAGGACTGGGGAGCCGCGCCTTTCTCCTCGGCTTTCTTCGCTGCCTTGTCGCCGACGATGTCGCTGAACGGAATTGGCTTGCCCAACGGGTCGATCAGCAGGTCGAGGCGGGTTTTCAGGCTTTGGTCATTGAGGGTGACATGGCCTTTGTCAAAGCCGATGGCGCCGATGTCCACCACCCAGTTGGAGGGCTCGGCATTCGGGTCTTTCGGGTCGAACTGAAAGGTCCAGTTGGCGCGGCCGTCGGCCAGGCGTTCGAGGGCGGCGTTCGGCTCGGTGAGGTCGATACGCGGAATGCGCACGCGCTGCGCCAGCAATGCCAAGGGTGAAATGCGCAACTCAACGCGCTTGAGGCTGACCATCTGCGGCGACTTGGACCAGTCGGGGTTGCCCAGGGTCAGGTCTTCGGCCACCACATGCGGCCACGGCACCCAGGCCCGCCAGCCGCCTTCGTCGGGCTCGCGCTGCCAGATCACCGCCAGGTTGCCATTGATGGCGAAGGGGCGATGCAGTTCTTCGGAGACTTTGGCATTGAGTGGCGGCTTGATCCGGTTCCAATCGAAGAACGCGATGATCAGTACCAGCACGGCCAGCAGCAGGAAAAGGCTACCGACTGTCCAGGCGAGAATTTTACGAGTGCGCGTCATGCACAGGGCTCCTGACTACTGAAGGGCACCGGGATAACGACGCCCCTGTGAACGGCCGGGGTTGAAATCCACCGGTCATGAAAACTAGGACTGACAAACGGCCCGCAGGTTTAACCCAAAGCCGCGAATCAGACACAAAAGCACGGATTTTCCTGACCGAAGCGCCAGCTTGGCGTTACCGCCGCCGCACTTTTGCGAGGCGCAGATGGGTCGAAAATACCCACCCCGGTGCAAAACCCTTCTTCGGAAACGCCCGTTCTAGAGCCCTCGGGCAGAACAATCAATTCTGTTGATTATTACCATTGTCTTTATGAACTTTTATATCGATTTTGCGCGCGTAACATTGGCTCCGTACCCACTTTATCGCCCTCCCAAGGAGCAACCCATCATGAAACGCCAATTACTGCTTAGCCTGACTCTCTCGATCCTGGCAGCCAATGCTTTCGCCCTGCCAGCCGCTGAACAGGCTACCCCACAAGTCAAGGCCAGCACCTCGGTATTCACCCAGACCCTGGCTTCCGATGGCAGCGACCGCACCCCACAAGGCCAAACCCTGGCTTCCGACGGTAGCGACCGTACCCCACAAGGCCAAACCCTGGCTTCCGACGGTAGCGACCGTACCCCACAAGGTCAGACCCTGGCCTCTGACGGCAGCGACCGTACCCCACAAGGCCAAACCCTGGCTTCCGATGGCGGCGACCGTACCCCACAAGGCCAGACCCTGGCTTCCGATGGCGGCGACCGTACCCCACAAGGCCAGACCCTGGCTGAAGACGGCTTCGATCGCACTCCCTTGGGCCAGGCTGTAGCCGAAGGTGGCCGTGATCGCCTGGAAGAGAAAGGTCTGGTTTAAGACGGCAACGACCGTTTGGCCTAACGCAACCCAGCTGTGAGTCAAGCCTATGATGCCTCTACAGAAAAGCCCGGTCCCTGGATCGGGCTTTGTTTTTTCCTGAGCCGCACCGTTTTTTTCTGCGTCCACCGCTCCGATCCAGGTCTCGCCTTCAGCTCACCGCCCCCACCAGGTTCGACGCCGGCAAAGTTGATTTGCTAGAGTGCGCCGCTCTCTTGATCAGAAAACCAGCCCGCCGATGCTGCCCCGCGCCGAACAGAAACAACAGACTCGCAACGCTCTGATGGACGCTGCCCGCCACCTGATGGAATGCGGCCGCGGATTCGGCAGCCTGAGCCTGCGCGAAGTGGCGAAAACCGCCGGCATAGTGCCGACCGGTTTCTACCGGCATTTCGACGATATGGACCAACTCGGCCTGGTACTGGTCAGCGAAGTCGGCCAGACCTTCCGCGAAACCATCCGCCTGGTGCGCCATAACGAATTTGTCATGGGCGGCATCATCGATGCCTCGGTACGGATCTTCCTCGATGTAGTGGCAGCCAACCGCTCGCAGTTCCTGTTCCTCGCCCGCGAGCAGTACGGCGGTTCGCTGCCGGTGCGCCAGGCGATCGCCAGCCTGCGGGAAAACATCAGCGCCGACCTGGCGGCCGACCTGACCCTGATGCCCAAGCTGCAACACCTGAACATCGCCGACCTGACGGTGATGGCCGACCTGATCGTCAAAAGTGTGTTCGCCACCTTGCCGGACATCATCGATCCGCCCGCGCAAGCCCTGCCCGAGCACCTCACGCCCCAGGCGAAAATCACCCAGCAGCTGCGTTTCATCTTTATCGGCCTCAAGCATTGGCAAGGGCTGGGCAGCACCGAATAACCCCCGCCGCTGCGCTCAACCGCACAACCTCCTCCACCGCCTCATCTGCCCGCCATGGCTCGCGCCAGGGCGGCGCTTCGCCGCGCATCAAAAAACAGCACAACGCACCAAGTCAGTGCTATAAATCAGCGCACACCCTGAATTTGTAACAAAATAAAACAGAAGCCTGCCCCATTTTCAGGCGCTTTCCACCCGTTTCCGATCAGACCGGGCGATTGGCAAGGCACTTGCTCTACACCCTGCATCGCTCATAGCTGGAAGCCTTCCAATGCTGGTGATTCATCGCAGAATCGCGCCGCAACCCGACTGGTCCGCCGAGTTGCACCTGACCTTCGAAGCCCGCAGCAAAAGCCGCTTGCGCTGTTTTAGTGCCGACGGTGAGGACGTCGGGCTGTTTCTGGAGCGTGGCCAGTCGCCGCTGCACGACGGCGAATGCCTGCAAGCCGAAGACGGCCGGATCGTGCGGGTTTGCGCGCGTCCGGAAACCCTGTTGCATGTCACCTGCCGCAATGCCTTCGAACTGACCCGCGCCGCCTACCACCTGGGCAACCGCCACGTCGCCCTGCAAGTCGGCGATGGCTGGCTGCGCCTGCTCGACGACTATGTGCTCAAGGCCATGCTCGAACAGCTCGGCGCCAATACCGAAACCATCGAGGCGCCGTTCCAGCCGGAACACGGCGCCTACGGCGGCGGCCATCATCATTCCCGCCACGGCGACGAGGACTTCAACTACGCGCCGCGGTTGCACCAGTTCGGCGTCCGTCAATGAACCCGGCCTGGGCCCTGCTGCGCCTGGCCAGCCCACAGCTGCCGATTGGCGGCTACAGCTATTCCCAGGGCCTGGAAATGGCCGTGGAACAGGCCAGGGTCAACGACCCGCACAGCGCCCGACGCTGGATCGGCGACCAGTTGCTGCTCAACCTGGCGCGCTTCGAAGCACCGCTGTTGCTGGCTCATTGTCAGGCGGCCGCGGACGAGGACTGGGCGCGGTTGCTGCAGCTGTGCCAGGAACATCGCGCCAGCCGCGAAACCCGCGAGCTGCACCAGGAAAGCCGGCAAATGGGCTATTCCCTGCAACAGCTGCTGAACGGCCTGCCGGAGCTGGATCCGCCGGCCCGCGCCTTTCTCGCGCAGATCGCCGAGCCGCACCTGGCCCTGGGCTGGGCCCTGGCCGCGCGGGCCTGGCGGATCAGCCCGCAGGACGCCCTGGCCGCCTGGCTGTGGAGCTGGCTGGAAAACCAGCTGGCGGTGCTGATGAAAACCCTGCCCCTGGGCCAGCAGGCTGCTCAGCGCCTGACCAGCGAACTGTTGCCGTTGCTGCAAGAGGCCCAGCGCAATGCCTCGAACCTCGACCCCGAACATTACGGCAGCGCCGCCTTCGGCCTGTCCCTGGCGTGCATGGCCCATGAGCGCCAGTACAGCCGCCTGTTCCGTTCCTAGGGGTCTGTACGAAAAGTCGGCGAGCGAAGGTCAGGCAAGGCAAAAACAGGCGAGGAACGGCCGGGGTCGCGCTCGACTGTAGGGGCCTAAATGAGCATTCCGAGCCTGTTTTTAACGCAGCATGGCCGAGCGCAGCCACTTTTCGTACAGAGCCTAGGTGCTTTTAGTTTGGCGCCTTTTACTTGGTGCCTTTTATTGTGGAGAGTCACATGAACGCACAACCTCTGCGCGTCGGCATCGGCGGCCCGGTGGGCTCCGGCAAGACCGCCCTGACCCTGGCCCTGTGCCTGGCCCTGCGCGAACGCTACAACCTGGCGGTGGTGACCAACGATATCTACACCCGCGAAGACGCCGACTTCCTGGTGCGTAACCAGGCCCTGGCGCCCGAGCGCATCATCGGCGTGGAAACCGGCGGCTGCCCGCACACGGCGATTCGCGAAGACGCCTCGATCAACCTTGAGGCGGTAGATCAACTGAACCGGCGTTTTCCCGGCCTCGACCTGATTCTGGTGGAGTCCGGCGGCGACAACCTGTCGGCGACCTTCAGCCCTGAGCTGTCCGACCTGACGATCTACGTGATCGACGTGTCGGCGGGCGACAAGCTGCCGCGCAAGGGTGGCCCGGGCATCTGCAAGTCCGACCTGCTGGTGATCAACAAGATCGACCTGGCGCCCCTGGTCGGCGCTTCGCTGGAGATGATGGACGGCGACACCCAGCGCATGCGCGGCGGCAAACCGTTCGTCTTCAGCAATCAGAAGACCGGCCAGGGCCTGGAGGAAATCATCGCCTTTATCGAACGCCAGGGACTGCTGATCGCGGCCTGATCGCTCTTTTCAAAAAAGCTCAACAAGGAAACCTGTCATGACACTCAAACGCATTCTCGGCACCCTCGCCCTGCTGCTGACTCCAGCTTTGGCCTTCGCTCACCCGGGCCACGGCGACAACGGCCTGATGGCCGGCATCAGCCACCCGATCGGTGGCCTCGACCACTTGCTGGCGATGGTTGCGGTCGGCCTGTGGGCCGCGCAGCAGCAAGGCGCGGCGCGCTGGGTACTGCCCTGCACCTTCGTCGGCACCATGCTGATCGGCGGCGTGCTGGGTTTTGCGGGGCTGAACCTGCCGGCCCTGGAAAGCGGGATCGCCGCCTCGGTCCTGGCCCTCGGCCTGGCTGTGGCCCTGGCGGTGCGGCCGCCGTTGAGCCTGGCGGTGGCCGCCACCGCGCTGTTCGCCCTGTTCCACGGCGTGGCCCACGGCCTGGAACTGCCGGACATGTCCAGCCCCTGGACCTATGCCGCAGGCTTCGTCGCCGCCACCGCGGCACTGCACGCGGCCGGTTATGCCGTGGTCCGGCTCCTGCCACAGGCCGCTGCGCCGCTGGTGCGCCTGGCGGGCGCGGCGTCCGCCGCGACGGGCGTGTGGTTGCTGGCCGGCTGATGCGCGTCGTTTGAGGCTTATTTTCGCGAGCAAGCTCGCTCCTACAGGAACAACGCCGCCACTGTAGGAGCGAGCTTGCTCGCGATTAAGGGCTCCGGCCCAACCACGATCCCCGGGGCCTTCTCTGCTACCATGTCGCGCATTCCACCCTGCCGTGACGACGCCAGCCAATGCCCGATGTTTCCAGCCCCACTTCCCCGTCTGAATCGACCGCCCTGTTCAAGGCCGTGCAACAGCATTTCCACAGCGTGATCGTGCCGCTCTGGCAGGGGCCGGGCTGGAATCCGGAACTGGCACTGCCCTTCGAGGCGCTGGACGCCGAGCATGCCCCGCTGCCGCCTCAGCGTTATCGGGCCATGGCCTGCGCCCGGCAGCTGTACCTGTTTTCCAGCCTGATCGGCGATGGCCGTACACCGCTTGCCGAAGCGCGCGCCGCGGCGCTGTTCCGCTCCCTGCAACGGCACTTCCACGACGCCGAGCACGGTGGCTGGTTCTACAGCATCGATGCCCAGGGCGCGCCGCTGGACAGGCGCAAGGACCTCTACACCCACGCCTTTATCGTCTTTGCCTGCGCCCATTACTGGGCCAGGGTCCGCGAGCCGCTGGTGGCATCGGTGCTCAATGCCGCACTGAAAGTGGTGGCCGAACGTTTTGCCAGCGGCGATGGCCTGTACGAAGCGGTCCTCGCCGAAGACTGGTCGTCCCTGGCTTGCGGCCCCTTGCAGAACCCGCTGATGCACCTGGCCGAAGCCTTCCTCGCCACCCTGGCCGTGCGTGACGACGCCGCCGTGCAAGGCGCACTGCTGGCCCTGTGCACGACCATGCAGCAGCGCTTCATCGAGCCACGGCATGGGCTGATGATGGAGAAACCGCTGGGGGCTGTGGATAACTGGTTCGAGCCGGGGCACCAGTTCGAATGGTTCTTCCTGCTGCAATCCTCGGCCTTGCTGCGCGGCTGCCCGCTGCACGCCTCGCTGGAGCGGGCCTTCGCCTATGCCGAGCAGGTTGGTGTGGATAACTCCAGCGGCGCGGTGAGCGGAATGCTGAGTGTCGAGGGCGATGTGCTCGACCCGACCCAGCGCATCTGGGCCCAGGCCGAATACCTGCGCGCCCTGACCTTGCGCCAGGACAGCGCCGAACGCCTGCAACACCAATTGCTGGCGCTGCAACAACACTTCCTGCATGCCAAGGGCTGGAACGAATGCCTGGACGCCCATGGCGTACTCAGCCGCCGGGACATGCCGTCGACCACGCCTTATCACCTGGCGACCTGTTATCTCGGCCTGGCTGAATACTTCGGCTGATCTTTACATCGCTATCGCGAACAAGCTTCGCTCCTACAGAAAAACGGGCATGCCTCTGTAGGAGCGAAGCTCGCGATTGCGCGCCTGCGCTCAGGAAGGCCTCAGGCAATCCACTTGCGATCGCCGGTAAAGCTGATGGTCAGCCAGCGCGCCGCATCCGCCTTGCCGAGCTGTGTGGATATCTCCTCGCGCAGCGTGTCCAGCGTCGCCACGCCCTGCAATGGATAGTCCTGCGGCAGCACGATGTGAATCTCGATGAACCGCGCCCGTCCATGCTTCTGCACATACGAGACGTAGTCGGCAAAGCCGTGCTCGACTGTCGCCTCGTCCATCACTTGGCGAACCTTGTCATCCAGTTGGTCCGGGACAATTCCCAGTACATCGCGTAACGCTGGCTTGAGAATATTGAAGGCCGGCGCGAGCATGCTCAGGGCCAGCAGGATCAGGATTGACGGGTCGACGTAAGCGGCCCACTGGCCATAACCCTGGGTCTTGAGCAGCAACGCGATGAGAAAGCTCACCAGCAAGCCGACCGAGAGCATCGCGTCCACCAGCCAGCTGACGTTGTCGAACTGGATCAACGAGGATTTCAACGTGCGATTGCGATAACGGACGTAGAAGAAATAGGCGAAGCAGACGACGCTAAGCACCATCGCAAAAGGGATCACCAGGCCCAGTTCGATCTCGCGGCCACCGTTGATGATGCCGAACATACCGCTGAGAAAGGCGTAGATCGCAATCAGCAACAAAAAGCTGCCTTCGATCAGCAGCACCATCGGTTCCAGGTGCCAGAAGCCGAACTGAAAGCGCTGGTTACTTTCCTTGGCGATCAGCTTGGCGGTGATCAGCATCAAGACCTTGATGACAGTCGCGATCAGCGAAAAAAAACCATCGAACAGAATCGATTGGGAACCGGAAAAAAAACCCGTGACGATAGCGGCGATCGCCACGGCGAACATCAGGACGGTCGATTGTTTGAGCAGTACCTGCTCACCTCGGTTACTCACATTTCCTCCTCGAGAACCTTTGAATTCGCGGCCTTGATGCAAGGCTGCGATGGGTTGCGGAGCGGGAGTCTACCTTGTGCGGGCTGATTCAGGCCTGAACGGCTGTGTTGCCAAACGCATCGGCACGCGGAGTGTAGCCGCTGCCGCAGGCTGCGATCGACCGGGAACCGGTCGCAGGACTCAAGATCGCTGAAGGTCCTGCGACCAACGTGGCCCGGACCATCGCAGCCTACGGCAGCGGCTACAGGCGGAGCATTCAGCCCTTGGCGTTGCGCTCGATGGCGAAGCCGGCCCAGGTCTGGCTCACCGGCATCAGCTCCAGGCTGTTGATATTGACGTGGGCCGGGGTGTTGAGCACCCAGAAGATGGTGTCGGCGATGTCCTGCGGCTGGATCGGCTCGGCACCGGCGTAGGTGGCGTTGTAACGCTCCTGGTCGCCTTTGAAGCGCACCAGGGAGAACTCGCTTTCGCACAGGCCCGGCTCGATGTTGGTCACCCGCACACCGGTGCCTTGCAGGTCGCAACGTAGGTTCAGGGAGAACTGTTTGACGAACGCCTTGCTCGCGCCATACACGTGGCTGCCCGGATACGGGTAGTTACCGGCGATGGAGCCGAGGTTGACGATGCCGGCGCCGCGGCCATGGGCGATCAGCCGTGGCAGCAGCAGGCGGGTGCTGTACATCAGCCCCTTGATGTTGGTGTCGACCATGGTGTCCCAGTCGTCCAGGTCGCACTTGGGCGCCGGGTCGACCCCCAGGGCCAGGCCGGCGTTGTTGATCAGCCCGCGCAGCTTGGCGAAGGACGGCGGCAGGTTGGCGATCGCTTCTTCCATGGCCTTGCGGTCCCGCACATCGAGCACCAGGCCGTGCACTTCGGTCTGCTTCGACAGTTCGGCGCACAGGGCGTTGAGACGCTCTTCGCGGCGCCCGGTCAGCACCAGCGACCAGCCGGCCTCGGCAAAACGACGGGCACAAGCTTCGCCAAAACCGGAGGTCGCGCCGGTAATAAACAGGGTGGAAGTCATGGTGTTCTCCTTGCTGGGCGTCGAACCGCCGTGGAAATGAAAAATCGTTTCGCAGCATGCCCGGCCTGAATCGCAGCGGCAACCGGAGGTTGTGCGAGCCAGGCTATCAGCCTCCCCTGTAGCCGCTGCCGAAGGCTGCGATCGGTCTGGGCGGCATTCCGTTCGAAGAGGGCGTGCTCTTCAAGATCGTTGAAAGGCCCTCCGGGCCTTATCGCAGCCTTCGGCAGCGGCTACAGAGACGCAACTGTACAAAAAACAACCAACCACCGCCAAGCCAGGCAGGTCGTGGCCCGCAGCCACATGCACGCACCTTATCCACAGGACGCTCCACAGTCTTTGGGGGCAAGTGCAAAAGTCCGCAAGCCGCTATCCACAGGGGCTGCAGGCGGTTTTAGAAAGTTTTTTGCTTGACCTGGGCATGGCGTCCATGCAGCCCAGGCCGACACAGGCGACCGGACGGTCAGGCAAGGGATGGCTTCAAGCCAGTAACGACGCTGCCTCGGCGAGTCTTTCCAGAGTTTAATCACAGACTTATCCACAGGTTTATCCAGGGGGTTTCCGCCCTTTGCCTGCGACAATAAAAAGGTTGACAACGGCCGCTCAAGGTCATGCAAAAACGCCTGATCAAAAAACGATCGCCAGCCTGCAGGCCACGCCACTCAAGGCCTCCAGCCAGCTACTCCCACGTTACCCACAGCCAGTTCCACAGCAAACGGGGACAAGTCAAAACCTTGGCAAAACAACTATTTGCAGCGTCTTTATGCCGCGCTTTGCCAGCTTGCGCAGAATGTTTTCCACAATTTGCGTTTTCTGCTGTGGACAAGGTCATCCAGCCTCTGTAGGAGCGAGCCTGCTCGCGAAGAACCGGAGAACGACGCGTATATCCAGACAGCCAGCGTCACCGTTGACGAGCATCGCGAGCAAGCTCGCTCCTACAAGATCAAAGAGATAAAAAATGCCCCGGCGGCGCGAACCGGCGGGGCATGTCTTATCCACGGCACTCAGGCTCAGTGACCGCCCAGATACGCGTTGCGCACCTCCTCGTTGACCAGCAGTTCCTGGCCGGTGCCGTTCAGGCGGATCTCGCCGTTGACCATCACATAGGCGCGGTCCGACAGCTTCAACGCGTGGTTGGCGTTCTGCTCGACCAGGAAGATGGTCATGCCGGTGGAGGCCAGCTCGCGCAGGGTGGCGAAGATCTGCTTCACCACGATCGGCGCCAGCCCCAGGCTCGGTTCGTCCAGCAACAGCAGCTTGGGACGGCTCATCAGCGCGCGGGCGATGGCGAGCATCTGCTGCTCGCCGCCGGACATGGTCATGGCCCGCTGGGTCCGACGTTCCTTGAGCCGCGGGAACAGTTCGAACATGCGCTGCATGTCTTCGCTAGCGTACTTGTCGCCGATGGGGATGGTGCCCATCAGCAGGTTCTCTTCCACCGTCATGTCCGGAAACACCCGGCGCCCTTCCGGCGACTGGGCGATGCCGTTGGAGGCGATGTAGTGCGAGGACTTGTGGGTGATGTCCACACCGCGGTAGATGATCTGCCCGGACTCGGCCCGCGGCTGGCCGAAAATCGACATCAGCAGCGTGGACTTGCCGGCACCGTTGGAGCCGATCAGGCTCACGGTTTCACCTTCGTTGATGTGCAGCGAGACTTTCTTCAGGGCCTGGATCGGCCCGTAGTACACGTCCAGGTCCTTGAGTTCGAGGATAGGCGCAGTCGTCATACCAGTTCCTCTTCGTCCGCACCCAGGTAGGCGGCAATCACTTTCGGGTCGTTGCGGATCGCTTCGGGCCCGCCCTCGGCGATCACGTTGCCGTGGTCGAGCACCACGATATGGTCGGAAATACTCATCACCATGCCCATGTCATGTTCGATCAGCACCACGGTCAGGTCGTGCTCGTCGCGCAGCAGCCGGATCATCGCGCTGAGCGCTTCGGTTTCCTGGGGGTTGAGGCCGGCGGCCGGTTCGTCGAGGCAGATGATCTGCGGCCGGGTGCACATGGCGCGGGCGATTTCCAGGCGGCGTTGCTGGCCGTAGGACAACTCGCCGGCCAGGCGGTTGGCGCAGTCCACCAGGTCCACTACCTCCAGCCAGTAGAAGGCGTGGTCCAGGGCGTCGCTTTCAGCCTTCTGGTAACCCTTGGTATTGAGGATGCCGGACAGCAGGTTGCGGTTGACCCACATGTGCTGGGCCACCAGCAGGTTCTCCAGCACCGACATTTCCCTGAACAGGCGAATGTTCTGGAAGGTCCGCGCCAGGCCCGCCCGGTTCACCAGGTGGGTACCGCCGAACATCTTGTAGAACAGCCGGCTGGCAAAGCGCTTGGGCGACACGAAGTCGGTCGCACGAAACGGCTCGCCCAGCAGCTTGATGACATTGGTCGGAGTACCCCGGGTATTGAGGGCGATATGCCCGCCCGTGGCCTTGTAGAAACCGGTCAGGCAGTTGAACACCGTGGTCTTGCCGGCGCCGTTGGGGCCGATCAGGGCGAAGATGGAGTTGCGCTTGACCTCCAGGCTGACGTCGCTCAGGGCCTTGATGCCACCGAAGTGCATCATCAGGTTCTCGACCTTCAGGATCACTTCATCGCTCATGATGCGCTCCTCTCGGTCAGGGCACCCTTACGCGGGGTCACGCCGGTGCGGCTGATACGAATCAGGCCTCGTGGCCGCCAGATCATCATTAACACCATGAGAATGCCGAACAGCAGCACCCGGTACTCGGAGAAGCTGCGCAACAGCTCCGGCGCCACGGTGAGCACGAACGCCGCGATCACCACGCCCACGGTCGAACCCATGCCGCCCAGGACCACGATGGCCAGGATCAGCGCCGACTCGAAGAAGGTGAAGGACGAGGGGTTCACGAAGCCCTGGTAGCTGGCGAAGAACACCCCGGCCAAGCCGGCGGTGGAAGCACCGATGGTGAAGGCCGAGAGTTTCACCAGCACATGGTTCAGGCCCATGGCGCGGCAGGCGATCTCGTCTTCGCGCAAGGCTTCCCAGGCCCGTCCGACCGGCATGCGGGTCAGCCGGTGCTTGATGTAGAGCACCAGCAGCACCACGATGAACAGCACGATGTAGATGAACAGGAACTTCAGGTTGGGGTTGTATTCCAGGCCGAAGAACTCATGGAACGGCACCCCGCCATCCTTCGCCCGCCGTCCGAACTCCAGGCCGAAGATGGTCGGCGATGGCACTGGCATGCCGTTCGGGCCGCCGGTGAAGGACAGCCAGTTGTTGAGGATCAGGCGGATGATCTCGCCGAAGCCCAGGGTCACGATGGCCAGGTAGTCACCGTGCATGCGCAACACCGGGAAGCCGAGTATGCAGCCCGCCAGCGCCGCGGCGAGGGCCGCCAGGGGCAGCACGGTCCAGAAGCCCAGGCCCAGGTACTGGTAACCCAGCGCCAGGCCGTAGGCACCGATGGCGTAGAACGCCACGTACCCCAGGTCGAGCAGCCCGGCCAGGCCGACCACGATGTTCAGCCCAAGACCGAGCAGCACGTAGATCAGGCCGAGGATGACCACGGTCAGCAGGTACTTGTTGGCGAAGAACGGGAAGACGATGGCGATCACGATCAGCGCCGGGATGATCCAGCGCAGCCGCGACTTGTAGTCCGGCGCCCGCACATGCACACCGGAACCGGTGCTTTCGAAACCCTGGAGGATCTTCAACCCCTTGGGCGTCTGCAAGAACAGGCTCAAGGCGAAACGGCCGACCATCACGATCGCCACCAGCCAGCCGACGCGGGCCGGTTGCAGGTTGAAGCTGTAGCCCTCGAGTACCACGCCCACGATAGGACCGAACACGATCAGCGAGATCAGCCCGGCCAGTACGGCGTCGATGAGGCTCTTTTTGATATCAATCGGTTTATTGGCAGCAGACATACTTATACCTTCGCCACGAGTGGGCGACCCAGCAGGCCTTGGGGACGGAAGATCAGAATCAGCACCAGCAGCGAGAAACTGAACACGTCTTTGTAGTCGGAGTTGATCAGACCGGAGAACAGCGACTCGGAGATCCCGAGGATGATCCCGCCGAGCATCGCGCCCGGCAGCGAGCCGATGCCGCCGAGTACCGCCGCGGTGAACGCCTTGATGCCGATGATGAAGCCGGCATAGAAGTCGAACGTGCCGTAGTTCATGGTGATCAGTACGCCCGCCAGCGCCGCCATGGCGGCGCCGATGATGAACACGTAGGAAATCACCCGATCGGTGTTGATCCCGAGGATCGAGGCCATCTTGCGGTCTTGCTGGGTGGCACGGCACATGCGGCCGAGCTTGGTGTACTTGATGATGTAGGTGAGCAACGCCATGCCGGCGAATGCCGCCACCAGGATGAAGATCTTGGTGTAGGTGAGCTGGACGAAACCGGTGCCGATATCGACCTTCCAGGCGCCGGCCAGCAGCGTCGGTACACCTTGTTGCTTGGCGCCCTGGCTGATCTGCGCGTAGTTCTGCAGGATCAGCGAGATCCCGATGGCACTGATCAGCGGCGCCAGGCGGGTGGAGTTACGCAGGGGTTTGTAGGCGACGCGCTCGATGACCCAGCCATAGATCCCCGTCACGACGACGGTGAAGACCAGGGTACCGAGAATGAGTAGCGGGAAGGATTCGATGCCGAAGTAGGCCAGCAGAGCCAGACTGATTGCCGCGAGGTAAGCGGAAATCATGTAAACCTCGCCGTGGGCGAAGTTGATCATGCCAATGATGCCATAGACCATTGTGTAGCCGATGGCGATCAGACCATAGACAGACCCGAGGGTCAGTCCATTGATCAGTTGCTGCAGGAAAATACCATCCATAACGCAATCTCACGCATTTGAGAGACTGCACACAGCGGATACGACGGCCTGGGGTTCAACCACCCGCGCAACACGACAGTTGTGCAGCTCTACGAGAAAAGACAGGTACTGCACGGACACGCATGCGGCAGGCCTGCGCCCTCCCCTGGAGGATGGGCCGGCCTGCCCAGACGCTCATGTCACTTCTGTTTTTCCAGCTGGTGGTATTTGCCGTCCTTGTCCCACTGGTAAACCACGTAGTCGGAGACTTTCAGGTCGCCCTTGGCGTCCCAGGTCTTCTCGCCCATCACGGTTTTCACCGGATTGGCCTTGAGCCACTTGGCGGCGTCTTCGCCCTTGTTGGATTTGGCGCCGTTGAAGCCGGCAGCCAGGGCCTGGACCGACGCGTAGGCATACAGTGTGTAGCCTTCAGGCTCGGTGCCGGCCTTGCGGAAAGCGTCAACCACGGTCTTGCTGTCCGGCAGCAGGCGTGGGTCGGCGCCGAAGGTCATGTACACACCGTCGACGTACTGCGGGCCGCCAGCGGTGGTCACCAGTTCGTCGGTGACGATACCGTCGTCGGACATGAACTTGACGTCTTTCAGGCCCTGTTCACGCAGCTGGCGGACCAGCGGGCCGGCTTCCGGGTGCAGGCCGCCGAAGTAGACGACATCGGCACCGGCGGCGCGGATCTTGGTGACCACGGCGCTGAAGTCTTTTTCGCCACGGGTCAGGCCTTCGTACAGCACCGGCGTCACGCCGCGCTTGCTCAGCTGGGCCTTGGTGGCGTCCGCCAGGCCCTGGCCGTAGGTGTCCTTGTCGTGCAGGACCACGACTTTCTTGCCCTTGAGCACGTCGACGATGTAGTCGCCGGCGACGATGCCCTGCTGGTCGTCACGCCCGCACATGCGGAACATGGCGGAGAGGCCACGTTCGGTGACCTGCGGGTTGGTGGAGCCCGGGGTGATGGCGATCACGCCAGCTTCGTCGTACACCTCGGAAGCGGGGATGGTGTTGGAGGAGCAGAAGTGCCCGACCACGCCGATCACCTTGTCCTGGTCGACCAGGCGGTTGGCTACGGCCACAGCCTGTTTCGGTTCGCAGGCGTCGTCGCCCTTGACCAGGACGATCTTCTCGCCGTTGACGCCGCCCTTGGCGTTGATTTCGTCAGCCGCTGCCTGTGCACCCTTCATGTACTGCTCGCCAAATGCCGCGTTGGCGCCTGTCATGGGACCCGCTACGCCGATCTTGAGGTCGGCCTGAGCAAACGCAGAAACACCCAACGCAGCTGCCACTGCGAGGGCCAGAAAGCCTTTCTTGTAAAACGTCTGGGACATGAGGTGGTGCTCCAAGGTTTTTTTAGTTGGCACTGCGACTTCACCGAATGCTCAGAGCAAGGGCCGTGCCATTGGTTTTTTATTCTGAAAAAAGTCGCTCTTTTATTGTTATTTCGACTGTTTCGAGCCCTTTTTTATTGGGCGTGCAACCGTCTAAACCGCGGAAGGTGAAACCTTACAAAACATCAGGCGCAACCCTACTGCGCCATCATTGCAACCGCGGCGCAAATCAACGTGCAACCAGCCTGTAACAGCCTGCGTAACCGAACTGCACACTACTGGTGCAGGACTGCTACGCCCCGCACCACTACAGGCTAGTCGCTGCGCCGAAAAGCGCCGCACCCGGCAACATATTTCCTCCGTCAGATAACGATCCGCAGGCACTGGCCCGCGTGATACAGGGAGAACCCGGCCTCGTACAGGCAACTGCGCAAGCCCACGCCGGCCAGGGGCTGCATGGGGGCGAAGGGAATCGGCAAGGCCTGAGGATTTCCGTTACACAGGTAATCGGCGAACGCCTTGCCGACCACGGTGCCGGTGGTCACGCCCCGGCCGTTGTAGCCGGTGACCGCCACCAGACCGGGCGCCGGCTCGAACAGACGCATCAGGTGGTCGGGGGTAAAGGCGATGCAACCGGTCCAGGTGCACTCCCACTCCACCGTTTTCAGGTAGGGGAAATAGTGCTGTTGTACCCGGTCGGCCCAGGCTTTGAGGAACCAGGCCGGCTTCTGGTTGCCATTGCCCAGGCTGCCCAGCAGCAGGCGGCCGTCGGCGTCCCGGCGAATGCTGCTGAGCACCTGGCGGGTATCCCAGGAACCCTGGCCACCCGGCAGGATCCGCTGCGCCGCTTCCTCGGTCAGCGGCCTGGAGGCGACCTGATAGTAGTAACCGGGGAAAAAATTGCGCCGCAACTCGGTCCAGTCGCCCTCGGTGTAGGCATTGGAGGCAATCACCACCTGCTCGGCCAGCACCGAGCCCTGGGCGGTCTGCACCGACCAGCGCTGGCCCTGGCGTTCGAGACGGGTCACCGGCGAGTGGTCGAACAGTTGGCCACCCAGGTCGACCGCGGCCTTGGCCAGGCCACTGACATAGGCCATCGGATTGACCGTGCCGGCCCGGCGATCGAGCAAGGCCGCGGCGATCTTCCTGGTGCCGGTGGCGGTTTCACAAGCCGCGCCGGTCAACAGCTCGACCGGCGCGCCCCGGCGCTTCCACTGGGCTTCCCGGCTGCGCAGGTCGGCCTCGCCCCGGGCGTTGTGCGCCATGTGCAGGGTGCCTTCGCGGCGCAGCTGGCAATCGATGCGGTATTTGTCGATCAGGCTGAACACCAGGGCCGGCGCCGCCCCCAGCATGCGGTTGAGCTGGCTGCCGACCGCCTCGCCGAAACCGGCCTCGATCTCGTCCGGCGGGATCCACATCCCGGCATTCACCAGCCCCACGTTGCGTCCCGAACCGCCGTGACCGGTGCGGTGGGCTTCCAGTACACAAACCCTCTTGCCCTGCTCCAGCAGGTGCACGGCGGCCGACAGGCCGGTAAAACCCGCGCCGATCACGCAGACATCCACCCTGACCTCGCCCTTGAGCGAGGCATTGTCAGGCCTTTGCGGCGTCAGTTTTTCCCACAGGCATTCTTCGCGTAACGGCATTGCCAGACTCCGAAATCAACGAACCACAGACCATGAACCAGCACCTCCCCTGTAGTCGCTGCCGCAGGCTGCGATCGACCGGTACGGTCGCGGCGACCTGAAGACCGCCATAGGCCCGACAGGAGATCGGGAACCAAGCTCCTTCGGAGCTTATCGCAGCCTTCGGCAGCGGCTACAGCGCCCGGCAAGCGGGCGCGATCGGGTCGATCAATCGAAGGTGATACCCTGCGCCAATGGCAACTCCAGCGAGTAGTTCACGGTGTTGGTCTGCCGGCGCATATAGGCGCGCCAGGCATCGGAACCGGACTCGCGGCCGCCGCCGGTCTCTTTCTCGCCACCGAAGGCGCCGCCGATTTCCGCGCCGCTCGGGCCGATGTTGACGTTGGCGATGCCGCAGTCGCTGCCCACCGCCGACATGAACTGCTCGGCCTCACGCACATCGGTGGTGAAGATGCAGGACGACAGGCCTTGCGGCACGGCATTGTTCAGGCGCAGCGCTTCGGCGAAATCGCTGTAGCCCACCACGTATAGGATCGGCGCGAAGGTTTCGCTGCACACCACGTCGCTCTGCTCCGGTATCTCGACGATCGCCGGCGACACGTAATAGGCGTTGGGGAACTGGTCTTCCAGTTGGCGCTTGCCGCCGAACACCCGGCCACCCTCGCTCAGGGCCTGCTCCAGCGCATCCTGCATGTTGTCGAAGCTGTGCTTGTCGATCAGCGGGCCGACCAGGTTGCCTTGCAACGGATGGCCGATGCGCACCTTGGAATAGGCGGCCTTGAGGCGGGTGACGATTTCGTCCTTCACCGATTCATGGGCAATCAGCCGGCGCAACGTCGTGCAGCGCTGGCCAGCGGTACCGACGGCGCTGAACAGGATGGCGCGCACGGCCATGTCCAGATCGGCGCTCGGCCCCAGAATCATCGCGTTGTTGCCGCCCAGCTCGAGGATGCTGCGGGCGAAACGCGCGGCGACTTTCGGCGCAACTTCGCGGCCCATGCGGGTGCTGCCGGTGGCGCTGATCAGGGCCACGCGCGGGTCGTCCACCAGCGCTTCGCCGGCGTCGCGCCCGCCGATGACCACCTGGCTCAGGTATTCGGGGGCATCGCTGAAGTTCTTCAGCACGCGCTCGAACAGTGCCTGGCAGGCCAGGGCGGTCAACGGGGTCTTTTCCGAGGGTTTCCAGATCACCGGGTTGCCGCAGACCAGCGCCAGGGTGGTGTTCCAGGCCCAGACCGCGACCGGGAAGTTGAACGCGCTGATCACCCCGACGATGCCCAGCGGGTGCCAGGTTTCGCGCATGTGGTGGCCTGGGCGCTCGGAGGCGATGGTCAGGCCGTACAGCTGGCGCGACAGGCCGACCGCGAAGTCGCAGATGTCGATCATTTCCTGCACTTCGCCCAGGCCTTCCTGGGTGATCTTGCCGGCTTCCCAGGACACCAGTTCGCCGAGGTCGGCCTTGTATTCGCGCAGCACTTCGCCGAACTGGCGCACCAGCTCGCCACGCCGCGGCGCCGGCACCTTGCGCCACAACTCGAAGGCATGCTCCGCGCGACTGACCTGCTGCTCCACCTCGGCCGCGCCCTGCCAGTTCACCGAGGCGATGCGGCTGCCGTCGATCGGCGAATGCACGGGCTGCTTGCCCGACTGATACAGGGCCGGGTTCACACCAAGACGATCAAGCAATGCGGCAACCATGGGTCACTCCTTACAAATGGAAAGCAAAAAGTCGTAGCCGTTGACACAGCCATTCAGGACTGTAGTTGTAGCCGGCCCGAGACTTGCCAACAAACGACGATTAGGCGAGATATCATTCCGTTTATTCATGCTGCGCAGCCGGGACAAGAACAAGGAACCCTCGATGCTGAACAAACGCTACCTGCCCTCGATCACCGCCCTGCAGTGTTTCGAGGCCGTCACCCGGCACCTGAGCTTCACTCGCGCCGCCGAGGAGCTGAACCTGACCCAGAGCGCGGTCAGCAAGCAGGTCGCGCAGCTGGAAGAACTCCTGCAACACCTGTTGTTTCGCCGGGTACGTCGGCGCCTGCAATTGACTCCGGCCGGCGACCTGTACCTGGTGGAAGTGCGCAAGATCCTCTCGCAGATCGAGATGTCGACCCACTACCTGCGCTCCTACGGCGGCGAAACCGAAGTCCTGCGGGTGTCCACCCCATCGACCTTCGGTGCGCGCTGGCTGGTGCCGCGCCTCAAGGGCTGGCGCCTGCGCCACCCGCAGATCCACCTGGACCTGTGCAACGAGCAGGAAGCCGACGACCTGCTGCAGGGCCGCAGCGACATGGCGTTCTACTTCGGCCAGGGTTCGCGCCCCGGCACCGAGTGCCTGAAGCTGTTCGGCGAAGAGCTGGTGGCGGTCTGCGCCCCCGGCAGCCTGCCGCAGAAGCCGTTCACCGACCCGACGCAGCTGGCCGAGCTGGTGCTGCTGCAACTGGCCTCGCGGCCGCAGGCCTGGCATGACTGGTTCGACAGCCAGGGTTACCACACCGAGCACAGCTATCACGGCCCGCGCTTCGAAACCTTCTACATGTGCATCCGGGCCGCCCAGGTCGGCTGCGGCGTGGCCCTGCTGCCGCGGTTCCTGGTGGAAGAAGAGCTGGCCGAGGGCAAGCTGGTGCTGGCCTGGGACTACGCCATGCCCAGCCACGACGCCTATTACCTGGCCTACCCCGAACATGCGGCCGAAGTGCCCAAGGTGCGGGACTTCGTACGCTGGATGCTGGAACAGATCGACAGCCCGACGCCGGCCTGATCCGGGATGGAGGCCAGACGAATGGACGCCATCGCGAGCAAGCTCGCACCTACAAGAGCAGCGCCGTATCTGTAGGAACGAGCTTGCCCGCGATGAGGCCATCAGCCTCGACATCGTCCCCAAGCAAAAAACACTGGCAAAACCCACGGCGGATATGCGCCACTACTGCCTTCATTGAACAAGCTGGAAAGCCGCGCCCTTGATCGCGGCCAGCATGGAGATTCCCGTTATGAGCGAGAGTGTGTTTGCCGATCGCATCGTGCAGAACCTGCTCGACACCGACTTCTACAAACTGACCATGATGCAGGCGGTGCTGCACAACTACCCCAATGTGGAAGTCGAATGGGAATTCCGCTGCCGCAACAGCGAGGACCTGCGCCCCTATCTGGCGGAGATCCGCTATCAGTTCGAGCGCCTGGCCGACCTGAGCCTGAGCGCCGACCAGTTGAGTTTTCTCGAGCGCATCAGCTTCCTGAAACCGGACTTCCTGCGTTTTCTCGGGCTGTTCCGCTTCAACCTGCGGTATGTGCATACCGGTATCGAGAACGGCGAGCTGTTCATCCGCCTGCGCGGGCCCTGGCTGCACGTGATCCTGTTCGAAGTGCCGATGCTGGCGATCGTCAGCGAGGTGCGTAACCGCTATCGCTACCGCGAAGTCGTCCTGGAACAGGCGCGCGAACAGCTGTATCGCAAGTTCGACTGGCTGAGCGCCAACGCCAGCGCCGATGAACTGTCGCACCTGCAGGTGGCCGACTTCGGCACCCGCCGGCGCTTCTCGTACCGGGTCCAGGAAGAAGTGGTGAACGTGCTCAAGCACGACTTCCCCGGGCGTTTCGTCGGCACCAGCAACGTGCACCTGTCCCGCGAGCTGGACATGAAACCCCTGGGCACCATGGCCCACGAATGGATCATGGCCCACCAGCAACTGGGGCCGCGGCTGATCGACAGCCAGATCGCCGCCCTCGACTGCTGGGTCCGCGAGTATCGCGGCCTGCTGGGGATCGCCCTGACCGACTGCATCACCACCGACGCCTTCCTCAACGATTTCGATCTGTACTTCGCCAAGCTGTTCGACGGTTTGCGCCACGACTCGGGCGACCCGATCGCCTGGGCGGAAAAAGCCATCGCCCATTACCTGAAACTGGGCATCGAGCCGATGAGCAAGACCCTGGTGTTCTCCGACAGCCTGACGCTGCCCAAGTCCCTGGAGATTTTTCGTGCGTTGCGCGGTCGGATCAATGTCAGCTTCGGTATCGGCACCAACCTGACGTGCGATATTCCCGGTGTCGAGCCGATGAGCATCGTGCTTAAAATGGCCGCCTGCAATGGCCAGCCCGTCGCCAAGATCTCCGACGAAGCGGGCAAGACCCATTGCAAGGATCCCAACTTCGTCGCTTATTTGCGCCACGTTTTCCAAGTACCTGCCGCCCTTTCTGGCACATCAAGCAAGGAGTGAATCATGCAAGCCGTACAGCGTGAGATTGCTGAACAGCTCAAGGTCCAACCCCCTTTCAAGGACCAGGCCGATCTCGAGGCAGAAGTCGCCCGGCGGGTCGCGTTCATCCAGCAATGCCTGCTCAATTCCGGGCTCAAGGCCCTGGTGCTGGGCATCAGCGGTGGCGTCGACTCCCTGACCGCGGGCCTGCTGGCCCAGCGGGCGATGCGCGAACTGCGCGCCAGCAGTGGCGACCAGGACTATCGTTTCATCGCCGTGCGCCTGCCGTACGACGTGCAGTTCGACGAGCACGATGCCCAGGCCTCGGTGGACTTCATCGAACCCGACGAGCGCCACACCGTGAACATCGGGCCGGCGGTCAAGTCCCTGGCCAATGAAGTGGCGGCCTTCGAAGGCCATCAGGCGGTAACCCGGGACTTCGTCCTTGGCAACACCAAGGCACGCATGCGCATGGTCGCGCAGTACACCATCGCCGGCGCCGCCCACGGCCTGGTGATCGGCACCGACCACGCCGCCGAAGCGGTGATGGGTTTCTTCACCAAGTTCGGTGACGGCGCCTGCGACCTGGCCCCGCTGAGCGGGCTGGTGAAGAACCAGGTGCGGGCCATTGCCCGGCATTTCGGTGCGCCGGAGTCGCTGGTGGAAAAGATCCCTACCGCCGACCTGGAAGACCTGTCTCCCGGCAAGCCGGACGAAGCGTCCCACGGCGTGACCTACGCCGAGATCGACGCCTTCCTCCACGGCCAGCCGGTGCGCGAGGAGGCGTTCAAGATCATCTGCAACACCTACAACAAGACCCATCACAAACGCGTGATGCCATTCGCGCCATAAACAGCCCGTAGCCGCTGCCGAGCCTGCGAGGCTGCGCACGGCCGCAGAGCGGTCGCCAAACCAGGCGCCACGTTATGTTCGATGGACCGCGTGGGCAGGTTTTGCGAGGACTGCGTCCTCGTACGCAGCCTCGCAGGCTCGGCAGCGGCTCCAAGTCTGTATATGCAGTTCCAGGCACAAAAAAAGCGCCCCGCAGGGCGCTTTTCATCACACGGAATCAACCGATCACTTCAGCACCACAGCGCCTTTCATCATCGAGTTGTGGCCCGGGAACGAGCAGAAGAACTCGTAGCTTTCGCCAGCGGTGAGCTTCGACACGTCGAAGGTCACCGAGTCTTTTTCGCCGGAGCCGATGATCTTGGTGTGGGCGATGACGCGGCTGTCGCCTTCTTTCAGGTAGTTCTTGTCGATGCCGGCGGCCATGCCGTCGGTCGCGATGCCGGCCATGTCCGCGCTTTTGCTCAGCACCCAGTTATGGCCCATGACGTTCTTCGGCAGGCTGCCGGAGTGGGTCAGGTTCACGGTGAAGGTCTTGCAGCTCTTGTCGATGGTGATTTCCTTCGTGTTGAAGGACATCTGGTCGGTGGAGTCGACATCGACCTTACATTCGGCGGCCATCAGCTGGCTGCTGGCCAGTGTCAGCAGGGATACCGCAACGAGTTTGGCAAACATGGTGAATCTCCAAGGCAGGGTTAACAAAATCCATCTGAATCCATGAAGGTGAAGACTGCCTGAATTTTTCACAAGTTCCTATGATTTACATCAAGAAATTGTATACAACTTTGCGCTATCGGCCTGATCGAGAGAATCAAACAGCCAGCCATCGGCCGCGGACCTATGCTCGGCGCACATCACTATCGGAGTGTCTGCCATGCACCTCAACAGTCTGTTCCGCAGCCTGCTCGCCGCCTATGCCTGTGGCGCCAGCGGCACCTATGAAAGCCCCCGCGGCGAGGATTGACCCTTGGAGCGCGGCCGGCCAGCCATTACTCTGTGGCCCTCACCGACCATGGAGTAAGGCATGTCTTTAGCGTCTGTATGCGTGTTCTGCGGTGCCAGCACTGGCACCAACCCGGCCTACCGCGAGGCCGCCGAAGCCCTCGGGTGCCAGCTAGCCGAGCGCAAGCTGACCCTGGTCTATGGCGGTGGCGCCGTCGGCCTGATGGGCATAGTCGCCGACGCGGCCCTGGCGGCTGGCGGCGAAGTCATCGGCATCATTCCCCAGAGCCTCAAGGACAAGGAAATCGGCCATCCGGGCCTGACGCGCCTGGAGGTGGTCGACGGCATGCACGCCCGCAAGGCACGCATGGCCGAGCTGAGCGACGCTTTTATCGCGCTGCCGGGTGGCCTGGGCACCCTGGAAGAGTTGTTCGAGGTCTGGACCTGGGGCCAGTTGGGTTACCACGCCAAGCCCCTGGGGTTGCTGGAAGTGAATGGTTTCTACGAGAAGCTCACGGGTTTTCTCGATCATATCGTCGGCGAAGGCTTCGTTCGCACCCCGCACCGTGACATGCTGCAAGTGAGCGAATCGCCGCGCAAACTGCTGGATGCGCTGGAAGCCTGGCAACCCACGGTAGTCCCCAAATGGGCCGAGCAGAAACCCGATTAACCGCCGGGCTCCGATACAGGGCAGAATACGCGCCGCTCAAACCTCACCTTCGACCCCAGAGGATCGCCCATGGCTAAACCCAATTACTCCTTCGCCAAACGTCAGCGAGACCTGGCAAAGGAGCAGAAGAAAGAGGAAAAGCTGCAACGCAAGAAAGCGGCCGCTGAAGAAGCCGGCGCACCAAGCCCGGAGACAGAAGACGACGTGGCCGTCGACGACGCCGATGCAGTAGACGATCAGGCCCCCAAGGCCTGAGACCCGCCAGGCCCGATACCTCTATCAGGCCCTCGGGATCTGGGGTCGGCCATCCGTTGCCGACCCTCGGATACCCAACGCTTTGACAATCGAATCGCGATAACCCTGTGGCAAGTTGGCCGGTAGCCGGTCCGGCGCGAACAGGCCGATTTCCTTGTGCTCGTGGCTGACGGTTGGCACAAAACCGCCCAGGAGCCGGCAGCGATAGGTCGAGATAAAGACCTGCTTGCCAGGGATGACTTCGAACAGGTACGAATCCAGCGGCTCGCCCACCGCCACCCGCACGTCCAGCTCCTCCTCGATCTCCCGCGCCAGGCATTGGGGCGCCGTCTCCCCCAGCTCGATCCGCCCGCCGGGCAGCTCCCACTCGTCACGCTCGTTGAGCATCAGCACCACCAGCCCCTCGGGGGATTGCAGCACGCCCTTGATCGATACCGGGAACATAAGTAACTCCTGTAAAGCCTGTAGCCGCTGCCGAAGGCTGCGATAAGGTTCGAAGAACCTTCCTGTGGCCACCAAAGCACGGCCGCTACGCGCCCGAGCGCAGCCTGCGGCAGCGGCTACAGAGAGATCCGTTCATTCAGCGGCATCACTGTCACCCGCACTTCCGGGTCGTGGCTGCCGCCGCCGAGAATCACCCCGCGCAACGGCGACACATCGGAAAAATCCCGGCCCCAGGCCAGGGTGATGTGCTCCAGCGCCGGCTGCACGTTGTTGGTCGGGTCGAAATCCACCCAGCCGAGCACCGGGCAGAACACCGAAACCCAGGCATGGGAGGCATCTGCGCCGATCAGGCGTGGCTGCCCCGGTGGCGGCTGGGTCAGCAGGTAGCCGCTGACATAACGCGCCGCCAAACCGCGGGAACGCAAACACGCCAGCATCAGGTGGGCGAAGTCCTGGCAGACCCCGCGCCGCCGCTCCAGCACTTCCACCAGCGGCGTCGCCACCTGGGTGGCTTCGGCATCGAAGGTGAACTCGCTGAAGATCTTTTCCATCAACGCTTGCACCCCCAGCAATAACGGACGCCCGGCGGGGAAACAGCTTTCGGAGAACTCGACGAAGCTTTTCTTCAAGTGCACATAAGGCGACTCGAAGCGGTAACGGCACGCCTCCATCAAGGCTGCGGATAACGGCCGGCTGCTGTAGGTCAGCGCACTGCGGGTGGCGTCCCAGGACAATGAACGGGTGAAATCCGGCGTGGGCCTGGCCAGCACCTCCACCGTCAGCTGCGCATTGACCAGCAGCTCGTCATGGGGCCGCTCGAACGCCAGCCGGGTCAGTGGGTTGCCGAACACGTCCAGCTCGTCGCGACGGGTGGTGGGGTCGGGGCTGATCAGCAGTTCCTGCTGGCTGCAATGCTGCCAGGCGCAGGCGCGCGGCCACAGGTGCGCCAGCTGCTGGGCCAGGGAAACCGGACTGTCGTAGTGGTAATGGGTATCGTGAAAGATCTGGTAATGAGCGCTCATCAGACGGATACCGTTCGTTGGCTGACATCGTCGACATGGGCGAAATGCCGCAGCGCCAGGCGGTCGGAGACCTGCCCGCTGGCATCGGCGATTTCCTGCAACAGGTCGGCCAGGCCTTCGAGCGCCGCCCGCACGCTGGCCTCGCCGAACAGCGGGTTTTCCAGGCAGCCCAGGTCGAAGCGCCCCAGACGCCCCACCAGCTTGGGCAAACCGGCCTCGCGCGGTACGCCGAACTCGTCGTTCAAGCGATTGAGGGTCCGGGTCACCAGCTTCAGCTGGAACAGCACCGCATGGGGGTTCTGTTCGTCGAGCAGCAACAGGTCGAGCACCGGGATCAACTGCGCCACCGCCAGGTAGCGGGAACGGTAGGTGATGCTGCTGTTGCCCAGTTCCAGCAGCCACTCCAGCCCAGCCTGATCGAACACGGTGGCGCTGCGCAGGAAGGCCGCCAGGCTGCTGCTGAGAAACTGCAGGCGCTCGATGCGCCGGCCAATCATCAAAAAGCGCCAGCCTTCGTCGCGGGTCATATCGTCCAGGGCGAAGCCCGACAGCGCCGCCAGGGACATCACCAGGCGGTTGAGGAAGTCCAGCAGCTCGCCGAAGTCCGGCTCGCGGGCCTCCAGTGCCAGGGCTTCGCGCTGCAATTCCACCAACGCCTGCCAGTTTTCCCGCGAAAGCTTGCCACGCACCTGGGACGCCGCCCACTGCAGGCGCTGCAGATTGGAGCGCAGGCTGAAGGACCAGTCATCCCCCTGCAGGGCCGCCAACAAACGCTCGGGCAACTCGCCTTCGTCCGGCAGCAGCATCAGGCTTTCGCCCAGCTCGACCGCCGCCTGCAAGGCCTGCGGGTCATCGCCGTCGACATAGCGCGCCAGCATGATCCGCAACAGCCGCGCACTGCCATCGCAACGCTCGCAGTAACGGCCGAACCAGAACAGGTTTTCCACCACCCGCGACGGCAGGTACGGATCGCGCCGCACCAGTTCATGCACGCCGATGGTCCGCTGGCCTTTCCACTGTTCGCCGCTGGGCGCACGTTCGCCCAGCACCCAGGTGTCCTTGCTGGCGCCGCCGCGCTGCATCGATACCACCTCGGCATCGGCCTCGGCGGCCACCCGGGTCAAGCCGCCCGGCAGTACCCGGTAACCATCGCGGCTGGCCACGGCATACACCCGCATGCCGATGGCCCGCGGTTGCAGCTGGCCGTCCTCGGCCTGCCAGACCGGCGCCTGGGACAGTTGCGCCAGCTCCTGGGCGACATAGGCATAAGGTCGCGCCCGCATGCGTTCGGCCAGGGCCTGGCGCTCTTTCTCGCAGAGGTCGCGACCGAACAATGGGGCAAAGCTCTGGGACGGGAACGCCGGCTTGATCAGCAGTTCCGGGAGTTTCTCCAGGGCCTGGGCCAGCACCGGTGCCTCACCGCACCACCAGGTGGCGACAGACGGCAGAATCAGTTTTTCGCCGAACAAGTGCTCGCTGATCTTCGGCAGGAAACCCAGCAGGCCTGGCGACTCCAGCACGCCGCTGCCCAGGGCATTGGCCACCAGCACCCGCCCCTGCCGCACCGCCTCCAGCAGCCCCGGCACGCCGAGGGCCGAGTCGGTGCGCAGTTCCAGCGGGTCGCAGAAGTCGTCGTCGAGCCGGCGCATGATCGCGTGCACCCGCCGCAGGCCGCTCAGGGTCTTGAGGTAGACCGTGGCGTCGCGCACCGTCAGGTCGCCGCCCTCCACCAGCGGATAACCGAGCTGGCGCGCCAGGTACAGGTGTTCGAAATAGCTCTCGTTGAAACGTCCCGGGGTCAGCAGCACGATCAGTGGCGCTTCGTCGTCCCGGGGCGCCTGGCGGGCCAGGGTTTCCTGCAGGGTGCGGAAGAACCCGGCCAGGTGCTGCACCTGCAGATCGCGGTACAGGTCCGGAAAGGCCCGGGACACGATCATGCGGTTTTCCAGGGCGTAGCCGGCACCGGACGGTGCCTGGGTACGGTCGGCGGTGACCCACCAGCGCCCGTCCGGGGTGCGCGCCAGGTCGACCGCGTACAGGTGCAGGAAGGCGCCTTCCGGCGGCTGGATGCCCTGGCACGGCCAGAGAAAGTTGTTATGGCCAAAGACCAGCTCGGCCGGCAGCAGGCCCTCGCTGATCAGCCGCTGGGGGCCGTACAGGTCGGCCAGTACCGCATTGAGCAAACGCGCCCGCTGCGCGATCCCGGCGGACAGCTGCTGCCATTCATCGGCGGCGATCACATGGGGCAACAGGTCCAGTTCCCACGGCCGGTCGGCGCCCTTGGGGTCGGCATAGACGTTGTAGGTGACGCCGTTTTCCTGGATCTGCCGGGTCAGCAGCGCCTGGCGCTGCATCAACTGCGCCGGTGTGCTGCGCTGCAACTGGTCGAACAGCCGGCGCCAGTGCGGGCGCACCGCGCCGCTGGCGTCGAGCAGTTCGTGGTAGGTACCCGCCGTCAGCGGGTAGTGGTCAAGCAGGTCAGGCATGGAAAGCTCGGCAGACGGCAAGGTAAGTCAGATTAACGCAGACACATGACGCCCGGATATGCGAAACATCCGGGCGTCGCGTCTGCTTTAGAAACGTCGCAAATCGAGTGTCATCGGCAACTCGTCGTTGATCGTCAGGCTCGGCACAGACAAGGTGCCGGGGCTATGCCCCAGGCGGAAGAAGCGCGCCATGCGTCGGCTCTCGGCCTCGTTGGCATTCACCGGCAGGCTGTCGTAGTTGCGCCCGCCCGGGTGGGCCACATGGTATTGGCAACCGCCCAGGGAGCGCTGCATCCAGGTGTCGAGCAGGTCGAACACCAGCGGTGCGTGCACCGGGATGGTCGGTTGCAGGCAGTTGAACGGCTGCCAGGCCCGATAGCGCACGCCGGCGACGAACTCCCCGACTCGCCCGGTGGGCTGCAGCGGCACCGCGACGCCGTTGCAGGTCAACAGGTAGCGCTGCGGCGCCAGCCCGGTGAGTTTGACCTGCAAACGCTCCAGCGATGAGTCGACATAACGCACCGTACCGCCAGCGGAGCCCTCCTCCCCCAACACGTGCCAAGGCTCCAGGGCCTGGCGTAGCTCCAGCTCGACACCGCCGACCGCATAATCGCCGACCTTGGGGAAACGGAACTCCAGGTGCGCGGCGAACCACTCGGCCCGCAACGGGTAGCCGGCGGCGTTGAGCTCGACAATGACATCGGCGAAGTCCTGCTCGATGAAGTGCGGCAACAGAAAGCGGTCGTGCAGCTCGGTGCCCCAGCGCGCCAGCTTGGCCGGTGCGTAGGGCTCGCGCCAGAAGCGCGCCACCAAGGCCCGCAGCAACAATTGCTGGGCCAGGCTCATGCGCGCATGGGGCGGCATTTCAAAGGCGCGCAGTTCCAGCAGGCCCAGGCGGCCTGTAGCGCCATCCGGCGAGTACAGCTTGTCGATGCAGAACTCGGCGCGATGGGTGTTGCCGGTGACGTCGATCAACAGGTTGCGCAGCAGCCGGTCGACCAGCCAGGGCGGGCACTCCTCGCCCGGTTCGGGCATCTGCGCGAAGGCGATTTCCAACTCGTACAACGCATCGTTGCGCGCCTCGTCGACCCGCGGTGCCTGGGAGGTGGGGCCGATGAACAGCCCGGAGAACAGATAGGACAACGACGGATGGTTGTGCCAGTAGCTGATCAGGCTGCGCAACAGGTCCGGCCGGCGCAGGAACGGCGAATCCGCCGGCGTCGCGCCACCCAATACGAAGTGGTTGCCGCCGCCGGTGCCGGTATGGCGCCCGTCGATCATGAATTTCTCGGTGGTCAGGCGGGTCTGCCGGGCTTCCTCGTAGAGGAATTCGGTGCGCTCCACCAGCTCGTCCCAACTGGCGGACGGCTGCACGTTGACCTCGATCACGCCCGGATCGGGGGTGACGCGGAAGTTGCTCAGGCGCGGATCGCTCGGCGGCTCGTAGCCCTCCAGCAGCACCGGGCAATGCAGCTCCTCGGCGGTGGCCTCGATGGCGCTGACCAGCTCCAGGTAATCCTCCAGGCGCTCCAGGGGCGGCATGAACAGGTACAAGCGCCCGCCCCGCGCCTCGGCGCAGAACGCGGTGCGGGTCAGCCAGTCGGCGGACTGGTCGATCTGCGGCACCCGCTCATCGGCCTCGGCCGCTTCGCCGTGTTCGCGCAGTTGCGCGCTGTCCGGCAGCTCGGGCAGCTCCTGGTTCGGATCGGTGGGGTGCACATAGGGGTACTCCGCCGCCGTCACCCAGGGCTGGGACGCCAGCGGCAGGCGATAACCCAGGGGCGAATCCCCCGGGATCAACCGGCAGTGGGTATCGCGCAGGTACCAGCGGCCGCTCTGCCACTGGTCGCCCCTGGCGGTACGGGCCAGCGGCAGGACCTGGCCGATGACCTTGTCCAGGCCCTGGCTGAACACCTTGCGCAGGCGCGCCCGCTCCAGCTCGTCCGCCAGCCGCGAATCCTCGGCGCTGACGTTCTGCGGCAAGGTGCCTTCGCGCCACAGGTAGTAGAAGTTGTCTTCATAAGCCGGGAATACAAAGCGCGCGGGCAGCTTCAAGCGTTCGGCGACACTGGCGAGGAAACGCCCGGCCAGCTCGCTGTCGGCGCCATAGTCTTCATGCTCGTCGGCAATCAGCGCGACGCTGTGCCAGATCGGCACGCCGTCGCGGCGCCAGTAGCAGTTCAGCGACCAGCGCGGCAATTGCTCGCCCGGATACCACTTGCCCTGGCCAAAGTGCACCAGGCCCTTGGGCGCGTAGTGGTTGCGCAGGCGCTGGAACAGCTCGGCGGACAACCGGCGCTTGTTCGGCCCGAGAGCCGCGGTGTTCCATTCGGCGCCATCCGGGTCGTCGATCGAGACGAAGGTCGGCTCGCCGCCCATGGTCAGGCGCACGTCGCCTGCCAGCAGGTCGGCATCGATCTGCCGGCCCAGGGCCTGGATCGCCAGCCATTGCTCCTCGGTGTAGGGCTTGGTGACCCGCGGCGCTTCCCAGACCCGCTCCACCGACATCTCGTGGCCGAACTCGCATTCACAAGGCTCCACCAGGCCGCTGATCGGCGCCGCCGAGGACGGATCGGGGCTGCAGGCCAACGGGATATGGCCTTCCCCGGCAAACAGCCCGGAAGTGGCGTCCAGGCCGATCCAGCCGGCGCCGGGCAGGTACACCTCGCACCAGGCGTGGAGGTCGGTGAAGTCGACCTCGGTGCCGGACGGGCCGTCGAGGGATTTGACGTCGGCGGTCAGCTGGATCAGGTAGCCGGAAACAAAGCGCGCGGCCAGCCCCAGGTTGCGCAGCAGCTGCACCAGCAGCCAGGCGGAGTCGCGGCAGGAGCCGGAAGCCTTGTCCAGGGTCTGCTCCGGCGTCTGCACGCCGGGCTCCATGCGGATCAGGTAGCCGATGTCTTCGCTCAGGCGCTGGTTCAGGGCCACCAGGAAATCCACCGCCGGTATCGGCGTGCGGTCGATGCCCTCGAGGTAGGCCTTGAACTTCGGTGTCAGTGGCAGGGTTTCCAGGTAAGGCGCCAGCTCGCGCTGCTCGTCGGCGGCATAGGCGAAGGGGATTTTCTCGGCGTAGGGCTCGAGGAAGAAATCGAACGGATTGAAGACCGCCATCTCCGCCAGCAGATCGACTTCGATCCGCAGCTCGTCGGTCTTCTCCGGGAAGACCAGGCGCGCCAGGTAGTTGCCCTGGGGGTCCTGCTGCCAGTTGATGAAGTGCTGCTCGGGCTGAACCTTCAGCGCATAGGAGAGAATCCGCGTGCGGCTATGGGCCGCCGGACGCAGGCGAACGATCTGTGGGCCAAGTTCGACCGCGCGGTCGTAGCGGTAATGCGTGACATGGTGCAATGCGACATGGATCGACACGGCGTGCCTCCTGCGGGCCTGAACGTACACGAAAGCGCGCAAGACTTATGCCAGAGCACCAGTCCCGGGGCTTTCCCCAACGGCTGTGGGCAGTACAGCACCAAAAGCGAGCGGCGCGTGCTTCGGCGTGCGCAGGGTTGCACATAAATGTGGCGACAGGATGTAACCGGCGGTCAGCGCACTCGCTTCAGGCCGGCTTCCAGTCGCTGCAGGCGCCGGCGTTTGCGCGCCGCCACTTGCAGCACCTTGAGCCCGCGCTGGTAGCGCCGGGTGCTCATCAGGTACAGCCCGGCCAGGGGAATGCACAGGACAAAGGCCGGGAACAGTCGCTGGCGGGAGTCCAGCAGGACCAGCAGCGCGCATGCCAGGCAGAACACCAGCGCGCCGAACAAGGCCCAGGCGCCACGCGGGTAGCCGCGGATCACCAGCATGAAACACAGGCTCATCAGCAGGCCTGCGCCCAGCATGGCCATCGCGGCGTAGTTGGCGACCTGGAAGTCATGGGGGAAATACAGATGAGGCACCTGCGCGGCGGTCAGCGAGATGCTGAAGACCGTCGTCATCATCACCGCGATATGAATCATCCCGAAATGCCGCACATAGGGCTGCCAGGCGAGCCATTCGGCGGTCTTGAGGCGTAGCAGCCGGTCTTCGACCTGCCGTTGTTGCGGGGTTTTCCGGCGACGTAACACGCGGCTCTTCCTTGAGTTGATGCCCATCCTGGGGGCGCACCTTAACAAACCCGAACGCCGAAATGCACAACGCCAACCCTGGGGTTGGCGTTGTGTCTGTGGCATTGGGTCCGTACAGCAGTGGCCTTAGCGGGGCACGACCGGTTTGCGGGCCGGCTTCTTGCCTTTGCCCTTGGCCGCATCCGTGCGTTCCTTGGCGGCCTGCTTGTTGCGGGCCATCGCGGCGGCCTTGGCCTGTTCGCGCTTGTCCCACGGGTTGCTACCGTCGCTGCCGCGTGGAGGCAGGCCGGTGTGCTGGGTGAGGATCCTGGTGGTTTCCTTGGCCACTTTGTGGCTGCCAGCCGGCGTCGAGTTCTTGCGACGGGCGCTCTGGTAGCTGTCGGTCGACGGCTGATGCAAAGGAATCAACTGGTTCTTGCCCGGCCCGATCAGGTCGGCGCGACCCATGCGGGTCAGCGCTTCACGCAGCATCGGCCAGCCTTTCGGGTCGTGGTAACGCAGGAACGCCTTGTGCAGGCGACGCTGCTCCTCGCTCTTGACGATGGTCACCCCGTCACTCTTGTAGGTGACCTTGCGCAGCGGGTTCTTGCCCGAGTGGTACATCGCGGTGGCGGTGGCCATCGGCGACGGGTAGAACGCCTGCACCTGGTCGGCGCGGAAACCGTTGCCCTTGAGCCACAGGGCCAGGTTCATCATGTCTTCGTCGGTGGTGCCCGGGTGCGCGGCGATGAAGTACGGAATCAGGTACTGCTCCTTGCCCGCTTCCTTGGAGTACTTCTCGAACATCCGCTTGAACCGGTCGTAGCTACCGATGCCCGGCTTCATCATCTGGTTGAGCGGACCTTCCTCGGTGTGTTCCGGGGCGATCTTCAGGTAGCCACCGACGTGGTGGGTCACCAGTTCCTTGACGTACTCCGGCGACTCGACCGCGAGGTCGTAGCGCAGGCCGGAAGCGATCAGGATCTTCTTCACCCCCGGCAAGGCGCGGGCGCTGCGATACAGCTGGATCAGCGACGAGTGGTCGGTATTCAGGTTCGGGCAGATGCCAGGGAACACGCAGGACGGCTTGCGGCACGCGGATTCGATTTCCGGGCTCTTGCAGGCGATGCGGTACATGTTCGCGGTCGGGCCGCCGAGGTCGGAAATGACCCCGGTAAAACCTGGAACCTTGTCGCGAATCTCTTCGATCTCGCGAATGATCGACTCTTCGGAACGGTTCTGGATGATCCGCCCTTCGTGCTCGGTGATCGAGCAGAAGGTGCAGCCGCCAAAGCAGCCACGCATGATGTTCACCGAGAAACGGATCATGTCGTAGGCCGGGATCTTCTCCTTGCCGTACGCCGGGTGCGGGATGCGCTGATACGGCATGCCAAACACGTAGTCCATCTCTTCGGTGGTCATCGGGATGGGCGGCGGGTTGAACCAGACATCGATCTCGCCATGCTTCTGCACCAGCGCACGGGCGTTGCCCGGGTTGGTTTCCAGGTGCAGCACGCGGTTGGCGTGGGCGTAGAGCACCGGATCGTTACGCACCTTTTCCATGGACGGCAGGCGGATCACGGTCTTGTCCCGGGTCATCTTCGGGCTGGCCAGGATCTGCACGACCTTGGCTTCCTGGGGATCTTCGACCGGGCCTTTTTCCTGCTCGATGGCACAGGCCTGGGTGTCCTGGGTGTTGACGTACGGGTTGATGATCTTGTCGATCTTGCCCGGCCGGTCGATACGCGTGGAGTCGACTTCGTACCAGCCCTGCGGCGTGTCACGGCGAATGAACGCGGTGCCGCGCACGTCGGTGATGTCTTCGATCTTGTGCCCGTAGGACAGGCGCTGGGCGACTTCGACAATCGCCCGCTCGGCGTTGCCGTAGAGCAGGATGTCGGCGCTGGCGTCGATCAGGATCGAGTTGCGCACCCGGTCCTGCCAGTAGTCGTAGTGGGCGATGCGGCGCAGGGAGGCTTCGATGCCGCCCAGGACGATCGGCACGTGCTTGTAGGCTTCCTTGCAGCGCTGGCTGTAGACCAGGCTGGCGCGGTCCGGACGCTTGCCCGCCAGGCCACCCGGGGTGTAGGCGTCGTCGGAACGGATTTTCTTGTCCGCGGTGTAGCGGTTGATCATCGAGTCCATGTTGCCGGCCGCGACGCCGAAGAACAGGTTCGGCTCGCCGAGCTTCATGAAGTCGTCTTTGGACTGCCAGTTCGGCTGGGCGATGATCCCGACGCGAAAGCCCTGGGACTCCAGCAGCCGGCCGATGATCGCCATGCCGAACGACGGGTGATCGACGTAGGCATCACCGGTGACGATGATGATGTCGCAGGAATCCCAGCCGAGCTGATCCATCTCCGCCCTGCTCATCGGCAGGAACGGCGCCGGTCCGAAACATTCGGCCCAGTACTTGGGATAGTCAAATAACGGCTTGGCTGCTTGCATGTCGATGACCGGTATAGGTGTAGATGAGGGCGCGTTTATTTACAGAGAAATTCGCGGGCGCGGAATATAGCACAAAAAATAACCAATTCCGACGACTATAGTCGGAAATCGGTGGCCTGTAGCCGCTGTCGCAGACTGCGATCGGCTGCGCGGCACACGCAACGCTCCCCCATCGAACGAAGGTCCTGCGGCCCTTATCGCAGCCTGCGGCAGCGGCTACGGCTGTTTATTCGTCGTCGTCGAAGTTGTAGCTGCCCGGCGCGAGGTTCTCGAAGCGGGTGTACTTGCCGATGAATGCCAGGCGGATAAAGCCGATCGGGCCGTTCCGCTGCTTGCCGATGATGATCTCGGCAATGCCCTTGTGCTCGGTCTCGGGGTGATACACCTCGTCCCGGTACACGAACATGATGACGTCGGCGTCCTGCTCGATCGCTCCGGATTCGCGCAAGTCGGAGTTCACCGGGCGCTTGTTCGGGCGCTGCTCGAGGGAGCGGTTGAGCTGGGACAGGGCCACTACCGGGCAGTTGAATTCCTTGGCCAGGGCCTTGAGGGAACGGGAGATCTCGGAAATCTCGTTGGTCCGGTTGTCGCCGCTGGAACCCGGGATCTGCATCAGTTGCAGGTAGTCGATCATGATCAGGGCAATGTCGCCGTGCTCACGCACCAGGCGGCGGGTCCGCGCGCGCATTTCCGAAGGGCTGATACCGGCGGTGTCGTCGATGAACAGCTTGCGGTCGTTGAGCAGGTTGACCGCCGAGGTCAGGCGCGGCCAGTCGTCGTCTTCCAGCTGGCCGGAACGCACCTTGGTCTGGTCGATACGGCCGAGGGACGACAGCATACGCATGATCAGCGATTCGCCTGGCATCTCGAGGGAGTACACCAGCACCGCCTTGTCGCTGCGCAGTACGGCGTTTTCCACCAGGTTCATGGCAAAGGTGGTCTTACCCATGGACGGACGACCGGCGACGATGATCAGGTCGGCGGGCTGCAGGCCGCTGGTCTTCTCGTCGAGGTCGGTGTAGCCGGTGGACAGGCCGGTGATGGCGTTGTCGGTGTTGAACAGGGTGTCGATGCGGTCGATGGCCTTGGTCAGCAACTCGTTGACACCCACCGGGCCGCCGGTTTTCGGACGCGCTTCGGCGATCTGGAAGATCTGCCGTTCGGCTTCGTCGAGAATCTCTTCGGCGGTGCGGCCTTCGGGGTTGAAGGCGCTGTCGGCGATCTCGGTGCTGATGCCGATCAGCTGGCGCAGGGTGGCGCGCTGGCGAACGATCTGCGCATAAGCCTTGATGTTGGCCACCGACGGCGTGTTCTTCGCCAGTTCACCCAGGTAACCCAGGCCACCGACCTGGGACGTCTGGCCTTCCTTGTCCAGCTGCTCGGACAGGGTCACGACGTCGATCGGCATGTTCTGATCGGCCAGCTTGGCGATCGCACGGAAGATCAGGCGGTGGTCATGTCGATAGAAATCGCCGTCGGAGACTTGATCGAGCACCCGCTCCCAGGCGTTGTTGTCCAGCATCAGACCACCGAGCACGGCCTGTTCGGCCTCGATGGAATGTGGCGGCACCTTCAGGGCAGCGGTTTGCAGATCGTATTGCTCGGGAGCGGAGATATCGTTCATGGCCACTTGGTTTTTTAGGAAAAGCAGGGGTTTGAAAAACTGAAGGTACAGAAAGACAAAGGGCACGACCTGTAAACAGGATCGTGCCCGATGTTACCGGCTAGCTCCCGAGGGTGCCAGCCGACAAGTACTGCTTAAGCTGCTACCACGACAACGCGTACGGTGGCTTCAACTTCAGCGTGCAGGTGCACGGCTACGTCGAATTCACCTACGTTGCGGATGGTGCCGTTCGGCAGACGAACTTCGCTTTTTGCAACTTCAACGCCGGAGGCGGTCAGTGCATCAGCGATGTCGTGGGTGCCGATCGAACCGAACAGCTTGCCTTCGTCACCAGCGGTGGCAGTGATAGTCACTTCCAGCTCAGCCAGTTGGGCAGCGCGAGTTTCGGCAGAAGCCTTTTTCTCTGCAGCCAGTTTTTCCAGCTCGGCACGACGCGCTTCGAACGCAGCCAGGTTGGCAGCGGTAGCAGCGGTGGCTTTGCCGAAAGGCAGCAGGTAGTTACGGCCGTAACCAGCCTTAACGTTTACCTTATCGCCCAGGTTGCCCAGGTTGGCGATTTTTTCCAGCAGGATCAGTTCCATTTGGTAATAACCTCTTAACTTTTAACCTTCACCGTTCGCAGGACCGTTATCGGCGTCTTTCGGCGCCGAACGACCGCGAAAATCAATCAGGCTGTCGACTATGGCCAACACCACGAGCAACGGATAGATCAGCTGCATAAACAGCAACAGCGTTACGTACAACCCCACCAGCCAGAACCTGGCCAGTCGCCCTTGCGCCACCAGCCCGTGAATCAGGGCCAGCCCGGCGAACACCAGCGGTACGCTGCACAACGGCGTCAGCATCGCCATCTGCGGACCGAGGTTCGGTCCCAGCAGCATGCAGGCCAGCAGCAACATCGCCAGTCCCAGCGGGAGCTTGATAGCGCGAAACTCGCGCCCAAAACCACCCGGGTTGTACAACAACGCCTGCCAGTAGCGCCCGACAATCAGGCTCAGCACACTGACGACCTGCAACAAAGCCGCAATCAGGCCGGTCAGGACCGGTGCGATCAGTGAGGCGAGACGAGCCCGCTCTTCAACCGACAGCTGCTGGTAGAGATCACCGAGGGCCAACGGCAGGATTTTTACCAACTCCTGCGAGAGCATCTCGATCTGGGGGCGGTAAGCCACACCCAGCACTCCAGCAAACACCAGGCCCAGCGCTATGCTGACCAGCAGCACACGGTTCCAGGATTCGCTTGCGCGCAAAACCAACGCAAGGCCCGAAGACCCGAGCAACACCATGAGTGCGCGTGGATCGTCGGAATACAGCCACCAGAACAATGCCGGCAGCAATCCCAGGGCGAGGACACCAAGGGCGTCGCTCAAACCGCGCCGCAGGAGCACCAGGCTTCCCGCAGCAGCACCCAACCAATACAACAACGGCAATGCCGCACATCCGGCCACTACCAGAGTGGCCTGCATACGGCCGCGCATGATGAACTCAGCTAAGGCGCGCATGCATTCAATCCCTTACTACTTGTCGACTGCCCGGTCTCAGCGGCCGTGGCTGTCGGTGTAGGCCAGCAGGGCCAGGAAGCGGGCGCGCTTGATAGCGGTGGCCAGCTGACGCTGATAACGAGCTTTGGTACCGGTGATACGGCTTGGAACGATTTTGCCGGTCTCGGATACGTAGGCTTTCAGAGTGTTGAGATCTTTGTAATCGATCTCTTTCACGTCTTCAGCGGTGAAGCGGCAGAATTTACGACGACGGAAGAAACGTGCCATGTAATTGGCTCCTCAAAAGGTCCGTGGATTACTCGTCAGCGTTATCGCTGGCGTCGCTGTTATCGCTGTCATCGCCATCGGCGCTGTCAGAATGCTCAGGACGGTCACGACGCTCACGGCGCTCACTGCGGTTCTCTTCAGCCTTGAGCATCTCGGATTGGCCAGTGATGGCTTCTTCGCGACGGATGACCAGGTTACGGATCACAGCATCGTTGTAACGGAAGTTGTCTTCCAGCTCAGCCAGGGCTTTACCGGTGCACTCAACGTTCAGCATCACGTAGTGAGCCTTGTGAACATTGTTGATTGCGTAGGCCAGTTGACGACGGCCCCAGTCTTCCAGACGGTGGATTTTGCCGCCGTCTTCTTCGATCAGCTTGGTGTAACGCTCAACCATGCCGCCGACTTGCTCGCTCTGGTCAGGGTGGACCAGAAAGATGATTTCGTAATGACGCATGAATGCTCCTTACGGGTTGTAGCCTGCCGCTCAAAAGCGGTCAGACAAGGAGTGAATGACACTTGTGTGTCTTGCCTCAGAGATAGGCACATATGCGCCTGCCGCAACGGCAAGGGGCGCAATTGTAGAGAAGGGGGAACAGCGGCGCAAGGCAATTGGTGATTATTTGAACAACTGGGCGCCAGGGCGCGCCAAACCTGCCAGACAGGCCTGCTCACGACTGCGGCACCTCGATCGGGCCGCTATCGCGAGCAAGCTCGCGCCTGCATAGGGGGGAGGAAACTCAGGCCTTCTTGGCTGCACTCTTGGCTTTGGCCGCACGCTGGCGCGTGGCTTCGAACAGGCACACGCCGGTAGCCACCGAAACGTTGAGACTGCTGACGCTACCGGCCATCGGCAGGCGCACCAGGAAATCGCAATGCTCGCGGGTGAGGCGACGCATACCCTTGCCTTCGGCGCCCATGATCAGGATGGTCGGCCCGGTCAGGTCCTGGTCATACAGTTCCTGCTCGGCTTCGCCAGCCGTGCCGACGACCCACAGGCCGCGCTGCTGGAGCTTTTCCAAGGTGCGCGCGAGGTTGGTCACGGCCACCAGCGGAATCACTTCCGCGGCGCCGCACGCCACTTTACGTACGGTCGGGGTCAGGGTCGCCGATTTGTCTTTCGGCACCAGCACCGCCAGTGCACCGGCCGCATCGGCAGTGCGCAGGCAGGCGCCAAGGTTATGCGGGTCGGTCACGCCGTCCAGCACGAGAAGCAGCGGCGCGCCCTCGGTACGGTCGAGCAACTCATCGAGCATCGCTTCGCCCCAGACCTGGCTTGGACTCACTTCAGCCACGACGCCCTGGTGAACGCCTTCGACCCAGGCATCCATTTCGCGACGCTCGGCCTGACCGACCGCCACGCGATTCTGCCCGGCCAGGTCCACCAGCACCTGCACGCGCGGATCGCTGCGGCCTTCGGCCAGCCAGATCTGCTTGACGCGCTTGGGGTGGTGACGCAGCAATGCTTCTACAGCGTGCACGCCGTAGATCTTTTCCAACTGACTCATGACTTGGCCTTGGGTTTACGTGCCCCGCCGCTTTTCGCCGCAGGACCTGCGCCCGCTTTCGGCGGACCTTTACGATGCTTGCTCGGCTTGCTGGACGCCGGCTTTCCGGACTTTCCCCCAGACGCCGCTTTACCGCCGCTCTTAGCTTCGGCCAGCAGCGCCTGCTTCATCTCACGACTCTTGCGCACTTCGGCGTTTTTCGCCGCCGCATCGCTGGAGCGGTAGGCCTCGACCGGCTTCTCCTTGGCCGGGCCACGACGGCCGGCCTTGGCTGGAGCGGGCTCGGCAGCCGTCTTGGCTGGAGGCACATCGACAGCGCCACGTTTTTTGCGACCGATCGGCGCGCTGATGGTTTTTTCCGCCATCTCGAAGTCGATCTTGCGCTCGTCCAGATCGACGCGCATGACCCGCACTTCCACGCTGTCACCCAGGCGGAAGCTGCGGCCGGTGCGCTCACCGGCCAAGCGGTGATGCACAGGATCGAAGTGGTAGTAGTCGCCCGGCAGCGCCGTGACATGCACCAGACCTTCGACATAGATATCGGTCAGTTCGACGAACAGGCCAAAACCGGTCACCGCAGTGATCACGCCCGGGAACGCCTCGCCCACGCGATCCTTCATGTATTCGCACTTGAGCCAGTTCACCACGTCGCGAGTCGCTTCGTCGGCACGCCGCTCGCTCATCGAGCACTGCTCGCCAAGCTGCTCGAGAATCGCCTCGTCGTAGGGATAGATGCGCGCCTTCGGAATGCTCATCGCACCGGCACGACGCACGTGAGGCGTGTTCTGCTTGGAGTGGATGACACTGCGAATCGCCCGGTGCGTCAGCAGGTCCGGGTAACGGCGAATCGGCGAGGTGAAGTGGGTATAGGCTTCGTAGTTCAGGCCGAAGTGGCCCTGATTGTCAGCGCTGTACACCGCCTGGCTCAAGGAGCGCAGCATCACGGTCTGGATCAGATGGAAGTCCGGACGATCCTTGATGCTTTCCAGCAAGGCCTGGTAGTCCTTCGGCGTCGGGCCGTCCTTGCCTTTATGCAGGGACAGGCCGAGTTCGCCGAGGAAGGCGCGCAGTTTTTCCAGACGCTCTGGCGGCGGGCCGTCGTGAACGCGATAGAGCGCGGGGATTTCGTGCTTCTTGAGGAATTCGGCGGTGGCCACGTTGGCCGCCAGCATGCATTCCTCGATCAGCTTGTGCGCATCGTTACGGGTAGTCGGACGAATTTCCGCGATCTTGCGCTCGGAACCGAAGATGATCCGGGTTTCCTGGGTCTCGAAGTCGATGGCGCCACGGGTATGACGGGCACCGAGCAGAACCTTGTACAGCGCATAAAGCTGCTTGAGGTGCGGCACGACATCGGCGTATTCGCCACGCAGCTGCTTAGCCTCGCTGGTTTTCGGCTGTTCGAGGATAGTGCTGACCTTGTTGTAGGTCAGGCGCGCCTTGGAGTGGATCACCGCTTCGTAGAACTGATAGTCGGTCATCTCGCCGGATTTGGAGATGGTCATCTCGCACACCATGGCCAGACGATCGACTTTCGGGTTCAGCGAGCACAGGCCGTTGGACAGTTGCTCCGGCAGCATTGGCACCACGCGCTCGGGGAAGTACACCGAGTTGCCACGCACCTGCGCCTCGTTATCCAGCGCCGAACCGATCTTCACGTAACTGGAAACGTCGGCGATCGCCACGTACAGCTTCCAGCCACCGCCGAACAGGCGCAACTTGCCGGGCTTGGCTTCGCAGTAAACCGCGTCGTCGAAGTCGCGAGCATCTTCGCCGTCGATGGTGACGAACGGCAGATCACGCAGGTCGATGCGCTTCTCTTTGTCCTTCTCTTCGACTTCCGGCTTGAGCTTGCCGGCTTCCTTCAGCACCGCCTCGGGCCAGACGTGAGGAATATCGTAGGTGCGCAAGGCAACATCGATTTCCATGCCCGGGGCCATGTAGTTGCCCACGACCTCGACCACGTCGCCTTGCGGCTGGAAGCGCGGAGTCGGCCAGTGGGTGATCTTCACCTCGACGAACTGGCCGATCTTGGCGCCGGCATTGCGACCCGGGGTCACCAGCACTTCCTGCTGGATCTTCGGGTTGTCCGCCACCACAAAACCGATTCCGCCTTCTTCGAAATAACGGCCGACGATGCTCTCGTGGGCACGGGACACTACTTCGACGATCATGCCTTCGCGGCGACCGCGGCGATCCAGACCGGAAACCCGGGCCAGCGCACGGTCGCCATCGAACACCAGGCGCATCTGCGCCGGGCTCATGAACAGGTCGTCGCTGCCGTCATCGGGAACCAGGAAGCCGAAGCCGTCACGGTGACCGCTGATACGGCCGAGGATCAGGTCGAGCTTGTCCACCGGCGCATAAGTGCCGCGACGGGTGTAGATCAGTTGGGCATCGCGCTCCATGGCGCGCAGGCGGCGACGCAGGGCTTCGATCTGGTCTTCTGTGGTCAGACCAAACTCTTCGACCAACTGTTCGCGGTTAGCAGGCGAACCCCGATCAGCAAGGTGCTGAAGGATCAGTTCGCGGCTAGGGATAGGGTTTTCATATTTTTCCGCTTCACGAGCGGCCTCGGGATCGAGGGACTGCCAATCGGCCATTAGATAAATTTCACCTTGTCTATATGCGGGTTAGTTTGGCATACGCGTATTGAAACGGGAAATTTCAGGCTAAGACAGGCTCCGAAAAGTCCTTTAGAGGCTTCAGAACCATCCTGCAAAAGCCGTCGGCGAATTTTTTTCAATATTTTCAAGATCAGGGGTTTACAGCTCAAAAGGTGGTCCGTATAGTGCGCGCCATCGACGACGGAGACGTTGCCGATACTGCCCAGATGGTGAAATTGGTAGACACGCCAGCTTCAGGTGCTGGTGGCCGCAAGGCCGTGGAAGTTCGAGTCTTCTTCTGGGCACCAATTCAGAGCTGTAGATCGTTTGAATCTTCAGACTCCTCCAAAAACCCGCGAAAGCGGGTTTTTGCATTCTAAGTGTTTGATTTATTGAATCTAAGTCAAAACAGGGCTTTACAGATTCAAAGGCGCTCCGTATAGTTCGCCCCATCAACAGCGGCAACGCTGCTGATACTGCCCAGATGGTGAAATTGGTAGACACGCCAGCTTCAGGTGCTGGTGGCCGCAAGGCCGTGGAAGTTCGAGTCTTCTTCTGGGCACCACATTCAAGTTTCACAGCATAGCTGTGAAGCCTCACAAAAACCCGCGAAAGCGGGTTTTTGCGTTTCAGGCCCACAACAATCATTTCCCCCGCCCAAGCGCCCCTCCTCCAGGACTCTCCAGCCCGCCAAGCCGCACATGAGAAACAATATCGTTTATGATTGTTACAAGTTTTTGCGGCACCACAGTGAGGAACCCTGCGAATGATGTTTAGAAACACCTCCCTTCCAACATCCCTTCTGCGCGGCTTGACCATCACTTTGCTGGGCCTGGCCCTGGCATCTCCACTCACTCAAGCAGCCGATCCGGTTTCCCTGACGCTGTACAACGGCCAGCACAAGGAAGTCGGCGACGCCATCGCCAAGGCTTTCGAGGCCAAGACCGGCATTCACGTCAATGTGCGCAAGGGCAGCAGCAACCAGCTCGCCAGCCAGATCGTGGAAGAAGGCAAGCGCTCCCCCGCCGACGTGATCTACACCGAAGAATCGCCGCCCCTGAACAAACTCGGCGAGCAAGGCCTGCTGGCCAAGACCGATGCTGCGACCCTTGAAGTCCTGCCCAAGGACTACGTCGCCGGTAACGGCACCTGGATCGGCATTACCGCCCGAGTTCGCGTGGTAGCGTTCAACCCGAAGCTGATCGACGAAAAAGACCTGCCTGCATCGGTGATGGAGTTCTCCCAGCCACAATGGCAAGGCAAGGTAGGCTTCGTCCCCACCAGCGGCGCATTCCAGGAACAGGCCGTGGCAATCATCAAGCTGCACGGGATGGACGCCGCCGAAGAATGGCTGACCGGCCTGCGCGCTTTCGGCAAGACCTACAGCAATAATATGGTGGCCTTGAAGGCCGTGGAAAACGGCGAAGTCGCTACCGTGCTGGTGAACAACTACTACTGGTTCGCCCTGCAACGAGAGAAAGGCCAGCTTGACTCGAAGCTGCACTATTTCACCGGCGGCGATGCCGGCGGATTGATCACCGTATCCAGCGCCGCGGTACTCAAGTCCAGCAAACACCCCAAAGAAGCCCAGCAATTCCTCGCTTATATGGCCAGCGAAGAAGGCCAGCGCGTAATCACCCAGACCACCGCAGAATATCCGCTGCGCAAAGGCCTGGAGTCGGATCGAGGCCTCAAGCCGTTCAGTGAACTGCAAGCGCCGAAAGTCACCCCGGCCGACCTCGGCAACGCCGAAGAAGCCCTGGAACTGGAACGCGAAGTCGGCCTGAACTGATGAGCGCATCGCTGCCCACCCCCGCCTCGCGCACGAACTACATGCCGAAGCGCAAGGGGCCATCGATCTGGCTGCTGCTACCGGTCCTGTTGCTGGTCGGGCTCAGCCTGCTGCCATTGCTCTATGTCGGGCTCAAGGCCTGGCAGGCTGGCTGGGCCGAAGCCCTGCACCTACTGTGGCGCCCCTATGTATTCGGCCTGCTGCGCAACACCCTGCTACTGCTCATTGGCGTGACCGCTACCTGCGCCATCGTCGGCCTGTCCCTGGCCTGGCTGCTGGAACGCAGCGACTTGCCGGGGCGACGCCTCTGGGGTGTGATCTTGTGCCTGCCCTTTGCCGTGCCGGCTTTCGTCAGCAGCTTCACCTGGGTCTCCCTCAGCGCCAGCTTCGAAGGCCTGGGCGGGGCCATCCTGGTCATGAGCCTGTCCAAGTACCCGCTGGTATTCCTGCCTGTCGCGGCCACCTTGCGCAATCTCGATCCCTCCCTGGAGGAATCGGCCCGCACCCTCGGTCAGAATCGCTGGGGCGTGTTCTTCCGGATTACCCTGCCCCTGCTCTGGCCCTCATTGCTGGCCGGCTCGCTACTGATTGCCCTGCACATGCTGGTGGAGTTCGGTGCACTGTCGATCATTGGCCTGCAAACCTTCACCACCGCGATCTATCAGCAGTTCGAACTGGAGTTCAGCAATGCCAACGCGGCGATGCTTTCCGCCGTGCTGCTAGCGCTGTGCCTGGCCCTGCTGTGGCTGGAATTGCGGGTTCGCGGCAAAGGCCGCCATGTACGAACCGGCCAGGGCGCGGCGCGACATGCCGAGCAAGTGCGCCTCGGCAAATGGGCGATTGGAGGACAACTGTACTGCGCGCTGCTGACCCTGATCGGCAGCGGCATTCCGCTGGGCATGCTGGCGTACTGGCTGGCCGTCGGCTCATCGGCCGCTTTCCCGATGGCCGCCATCAGCGAAGCCCTGCTCTCCTCCCTGGCGCTATCGTTGGGTGGCGCGGCACTGTGCCTGGTGCTGGCGGTACCGGTCGGACTGCTGGTGGTGCGCCACAAGGGTCGCCTGGCACTCTGGGCCGAACGCCTGCCTTACCTGCTGCACGCCCTGCCAGGCTTGGTGATCGCCCTGACGCTGGTGTTCTTTGCCCTGCACTACGTGCCGGCGCTGTATCAGACCTCAGCCCTGTTGCTGATCGCCTACGCCCTGCTGTTCCTGCCCCTGGCGCAGGCACCGATCCGCACCGCCCTGAACAAAGCGGCGCCGCAACTCGAGGAAGCCGCCCGCACCCTGGGCGCCTCCTCATTCACGGCCTTCTGCCGCGTGACCCTGCCGATCATTTTCCCGGCATTGGGCGCCGCCTTTGCCCTGGTATTCCTGGATGCCATGAAGGAGCTGACGGCCACACTGCTGCTCAGCCCGACCGGACTGAATACACTGGCAACGGAAGTCTGGGCGCACACCGCGAATGTGGAGTTTGCCGCCGCAGCGCCTTATGCGGCGCTGTTGATCCTGGTATCGGGGCTACCGGTCTATCTG
>NZ_JACNDE010000032.1:0-83981 GCF_017351415.1 Pseudomonas sp. FW305-25
TCGCCATACTGGTTGGTGCCATAGACCGTGTTGAGGCCGATGCTCTGATAGTACTTCTTGTCGAAAACGTTATTGATGTTCAGGCGGATATCGACATTTTCGCTGGCCTTGTAGCTGGTCATCAGGTCGACCAGAGTGTAGGCCTCTTGTTCGATGCGGAAGTTGGTCGTCGGGGCATAGAAGTTGCTGCCCTGGTTGTAGATGGTGTTCTGGCGATACACGCCGCCACCGATGGTCCAGCGATTGAGGTCGCCGGGCAGCTGGTAGGTGGTGAAGGCCTTGAACACATGGCGCGGGATATCGGTATCGAACAGGCGACCCTTGTTGTCCGGGTTGGAGTCCTTGGTGTATTTGACGGAGGCGTAGGTGTAGCCGGCCCCCAGTTCCCAGCCCGGGGCCAGGGATCCGTTGATTTCCAGCTCGATACCTTGGCTGCGGACTTCGCCCGCGGCTTCATAGCAGGTGGTGCCTGCCGGGGTGCACTGGTTGGGGCTCACTTCCTTGGCGCGGTTTTCCTGGTCGATGCGGAAGATCGCCGCGCTGGCATTCAGGCTGCCGTCGAAGTACTCGCCCTTGATACCCAGTTCGTAGTTCTTGCCTTCGATGGGCTTGAGGGCGTTGTTGGAGGTGTCGAGTTCGGTCTGCGGCTTGAAGATGTCGGTGTAGCTGACATAGACCGAGTGATGTTCGTCCAGGTCATAGATCGCCCCGGCGTAGCGGGTCAGGTGCCGCGTTACCTTGTTGGGCAGGCTGGAGGCATACGGCCTGCCGTTCCAGGCGGTGGTGACGTCGTATTTGTACCAGTCCAGGCGGCCGCCGAGGATCAGCTTGAGGTCATCGGTGAGGTTCAGGCGCGTGGTGACATAGGTGCCTTCCAGCTCGCTGGTGCGGTGCTGCGTCCAGGGGTTGGCGCTCATGTCCGGTTTGGGAATGCCGCTGGGATTGTTCAGGTCGGTATGGGTCTCCAGGTCGATGGGCAAGCCCTTGCCGTTGAACGTCAGTTCGCGCTTGCTGGCGCCCACCACCAGTTCATGGGTACGGCCGAACAGCGAGAACGGCCCGGTGACATAACCGTCGTAGCTGCTTTGCTTGTCCTTGTAGTCGTACCGGCCGATGTTCTGGCCGAACTCATTGTAGTCGGGGCCCATGCGCTCCGGGATGGAGCCGAGCATGCTCAGGTCGGACCAGCTCCTGCTGGCGGCCAGGAGCATTTTCCAGTTGTTGGCGAAGCGGTACTCCAGGCGGGTGAACGCCGTGGTGTTGTCCTGGTCCCAGTATTCCCAGTCGCTGCCCAGGTAAGTGGAGCGCTTGAGGTGCAGGTCGCTGCCGTCCTTGGCCACGGGCAGGCCGCCCCAGGCAGTATTGTTATTGGCGTTCTGGTTGGAGATACCGAAGGTGAAGGTGGTGTCTTCGTTCAGGTCGGCCTCGGTGATGCCATAGAACACCGAGCGCTCGGAGCTGGTGAAATCCTGGAAGCTGTCCTTGGTCTGGTAGGCGGTGACTATCCGGCCACGCAGGGTGCCACTGTCGTTCAAGGCATTGGAGGCGTCGAATTCGGTGCGGTAGTTGTCCCAGCTGCCGGCGCTGCCGGTGAGGGTGACCCGCGGGGTGGCGGTCGGGCGCTTGCGCACCATGTTGACCGCCGCCGAAGGGCTGCCGGCCCCTTGCATCATGCCGGTGGCGCCACGCACCACTTCCACCCGGTCGAAGATCGCCATGTCGGGGGTGGAGTTCATATCCCGGCTGAGGTAGTGGCTCAAGTCATTGGGCAGGCCATCGGTCATCAGGTTTTCGATGGCAAAGCCGCGGGAGTAGAAGGTCGGCCGCTGCGGACCGTCCTTGGTCATGGAAATGCCCGGGGTGCTCTTGAGCACGTCCTCCAGGGTTTTCATGTTCTGGTCATCCATGCGCTGGCGGGTGATGACCGTGACCGATTGCGGCGTTTCCCGGGCCGTCAGGGCCAGCTTGCTGGCGGTCTGCATGGCCCCGGTGGTGTAGGAACCGGTGTCCTCGGTGGTCATGCCCAGGCCCTGGGCGGTGATGGTGCTGGCCCCCAGTTCCAGCGAGCCTGCGGAAGCACGGTTGAGAATGGTCACCGAGTTGCCCTTGAGGGAATAGGCAACCCCCGTGCCATTGAGCAGCACCGCGATGGCCCGCTCCGCCGAATAGCTGCCGGTGAGCGCGTTGCTGCGCTTGCCTTGCACATCGTCAGGGCTGTACAGCACTTGCAGGTTGGCCTGGCGCCCGAACTCCTGCAGGGCCGACGCCATGGATTGCGAAGCGATGTTGAAATGGACTTCCTGGGCCTGGACCTGCGCCATCAAGGGCAGGGTCAGGGCCAGGCCCAGGGTGCGGGAAGCCATTCTCGGCGAGAACGCCTGGCAAAGGAGGGCTTTGGCCAGAGGAGTCAGTCGATGTTGTGCGGGCATGCTCATGTGCTCTTAGGAAGTCCGGCAGATGTAATGATTGTTAATGCTAGTAATTCTCAGTTCTGTCTGTATGACGCACCAGTGGCCATAAACCGGAAACAATCACGCCGGTTGCAGATCAGTCATGACTTTGCCGGCCTTCATGCGCACCAGCTGGTCGGCGATATCGAAGTAACGATCGTCGTGGCTGATGACGATGATGGTCTTGCCCAGGCGCTTGAGGTCCGGCAGCAGCTCGGTGTAGAAAATCCGCCGGAAGGCCGGGTCCTGGTCCGCCGCCCATTCGTCGAACACCAGCACCGGGCGCCCTTCGAGCCAGGCATTGACCAGGGCCAGGCGCTTGCGCTGGCCGGTGGAGAGGTCGGTGGTGGTGAAGGCGCCATCCTTGACACTGACCTTGTGCGCGATTTCCAGGCGGTCCAGGTATTGGCTGGCGCTGTCCAGTGACTGCTGGCCGCTGCCCTGGACCAGGTCGTCGAACAGGTAGTAGTCGGCGAACACGGTGGTGAACAGCTGGCGGTAGTCGTCCCGGGTCGGGTCGGTCACGGCCTCGCCGTTCAGGCGTATTTCCCCGGCCTGGGGTTGGTAGAGCCCCAGCAGCAGCTTGATCAGGGTGGTCTTGCCACAGCCGTTCTCGCCGACGATGAACACGATGTCGCCCTGCTTGATGTCCAGGTTGATCGGCCCCAGGTGGAACGGCTCGCTGCCTTCCACCGCGGGCGGGCTGTAGCTCACGCCACGCAGTTCGAGGCTGTGCACCACGGGTTTCGGCGCTTCGGTAGCGTCCAGCAGCAGATGGGGTTCGGGGGAAGAGAAGCGCTCGGACAATTCGCTGATGCGGCCGAAGGCGATCTTCGCCTTGCCCACCACCGGCAGGTAGGACACCAGGTTTTCCAGCGGGCCTTTCATGTACAGCAGCACCAGCACGAAGCCGGTGATCACGGTCGGGTCCGGGTTCGGGTTGTAGGCCTGCATGGCCAGGGCCAGGCCGATGACCACGAAGAACAGCATCGAGCCGAAGGTCTTGGCCAGGATGTAGATGTTCACCGAACGCACCTGGATCGAGGCGATGCGGTCCGCGGTTTCCCGGATCCGGTGGGTGTTCATCCGGTAGCGGCGCGGGCGGTGCATGCGCAGTTCCTTGGCGCCCGAGGCAATGGCGTTGTAGTAGCGCTGCAGTTCGTCTTCCTGGTCGCGGGCCAGGTCGAAGCCGCGGATCCCCTTGCCGCCGGCCACGTACTGCACGCTGATGCCGATGATGATGGCGACCACCATCATCAGGAACATCGGCACCGACAGGTACGCCAGGTAGCCCAGGCAGCCGAGGGTGACGGTGGCGGCGATGGCCAGCGGGGTGAAGGCGAAGGAGAAGTCGCTGATGGTGTCGACGTCGTGGGTCAGCACCGGGATCAGGCGGTGGGAGCGGTAGCGCTCGATCTGGGTGATGGGCGCCGAGAGCACTTTTTCCCCCAGGTCCTTGCGCAGGGCGGCGATGATCCGCTGGCCCACGTAGTTGGTGCCGATATCCGAGACGATCGAGCTGGTCAGGGCCAGTAGGCACAGGGCGGCGAAGGTCAGCACCACGCCCTGGGTCATGCCGGTCGCCGAGTGCAGGGCGTTGTTGATGGTGGCCAGCAGCAGGGTGATGGCCAGGCCGCCTACCATGCCCAGGGCCACGGAAATCACCACAGTGGTACGAAAGGGTCTGAGCAGGGCGAGCAGTCCGTGAAAGGCTCCGCGCTTGGGGTCGGTCATAAGGGGTTCCCGGCAGTGAATGAAGGGTCGAGGCAGAAAGACCCGTACCCATGACAGACGAACCGTTGGCGGGAGTATTTAGCGCGGCCGCGGGCGTGGATAAATTGCCCGGCGCCTGATTCGTTCTTGTTCTGCAGGTGCACGCGTAACGACGTCGTGCCTGGCCCATTCAGCGAGAGCGAGCAAATGACGAAAAAGAATCTGGTGTATGTCTGGTCCCTGAGGAACGCGGCGGCCGACAAGGCCGGGCAGCCGGTGGCCTATAAGGATCACGAGCGCTACATGAAGTCGGTGCTGGAGTTCCTGGTGGAGACGCTCAACCAGACGCCCCTGGGCGACGCTTATAACCTGGTCGGGGTGGTGTATGACGACGACGAACAGTCGCCACGGGACCGGCAACTGGTGAGCGACTACGGCTTCGCCTATCAGCCCGGCCGGCAATGGTTGTACCCGGCGGACCTGCGCGTGCAGGGGCGCCTGGTCAATGACCTGTTGCTCAGCGTGCCGTCCACCTATCGCCGCCATCCGCGCGGTTCGGCCGAGCACATCGCCGGCAAGCAGGATTTCGAGCGTCGCCTGCACGACACCCTGGTGGACCTTGCGGCCGACATCGTGGTGCTCGACGGCCTGCTGGTGATTCTCGACGAGCTGGTGCGCCCGGGCGCGCCTTTCGCGCGGCGGATCATGAACATCCATCCGGGCATCACCCGCCTCGAGTCGCCTTACGAGCGCCGCGGTGCCTATGCCACCTGGAATGCGCTGTACGGTGCCCGGGGGCAGAAGGTGGTGGACTGGACCACGCGGGAAACCGAGCCGGTCGAGCCGCTGTACATGACCGGCGCTTCGTTCCACTACGTGGACAACGGCATCGATTCCGGCGAGGTGTTCCACGACGTGCTCAACACCGAGATCGCGCCCGAGGACACCATCCTCGAACTGCGCTGGAACAACTTCAACAACAGCTTGTTCCCGGCCTTGCATGAAGGCCTGGCGCTGCTGGCCGAGACGCTGCGCGAGCAGCCGGTTGGCGAATCCCGCGCCGGCGCCTGAGGCTCGCGACGGTCAAGCGCGGCATCGCGCTTGACCGCCGTCGATTGGCCTCTTACTGGTGGCCGGTGCCAGGCTGTTCCAGCTCACGGGCTACGCGAAAGCCCAGGAAGTCGCCGCGAACCTCGCGCTTGCGGCTGTTGCGGTTGCCCGAACGGGAGAACACCGGGGCCTCGCCCCAGTCGTTGCCGCGAATCTGCGCGTCGAGACACACGCCGCCCGAGTCTTCCATCCAGGCGCTGCCATCGGTGGGCGCGCCGACATAGTCGGGGTGCCAGCAGTCGGCGACCCACTCATAGACATTGCCGTGCATGTCATACATGCCGAAGGCGTTGGGCGGATAGCTGCCCACCGGGGAGCTGTAGCTGTAGCCGTCCTTGGGGCCGTAGGTGTTGGCGTGCTTGCTGATCTGGTACTGGCCTTCTTCATCGAACGGGAAGGGGAAGGAGCCGGTGCTGCCGGCGCGTGCGGCGTACTCGCGCTCGGCCTCGCTGATCATCCGGTAGTGCTGGCCGGTCTTCTTCGACAACCACTGGGCATAGGCCTGGACCTCTGCATAGTCGACGCAGACCGCGGGCTGGCGCGGGCCTTGTTGATAACGCGGCTTGCTGGCCTGGCACAGGCGGCCGGGCCGGTCGTCGCCGTCCTTGATCACCGTGCCGGTCTCGCGGATGTAGGCATCCAGCTCGCCGGCGGTCACGTGGAAACGGCTGATGGCGAAGGGCTTGCTGAAGGTCACCTTGTGCAGCGGGCCTTCGTCGGGTTCCCTGCCGACCTCGCCTTCAGGGGAGCCCATGACGAAGCTGCCGGCGGGCAGCACCACCATTTCCGGGCAGTTCTTGCAGTCCTTGAACACGCTGCCGGGCTTGGCGGGTTCGGCGGCCTGGGCAGTGAGGCTGACCAGGCAGCCGAGCAGCGCGGCGAGTGAGGAGCAGGCGATAGGTTTCATCATCAATAACCTTGTGCGATGTAGAGAAAGGAGGTGGACGAGGCTCAGGCGGTCTTGCCGCCGCGCAGTCGCTTGCCCAGCAGGTCCATGGCGCGGTCGATATCCGCCTCGCTGTTGAGCAGGCCAGGCGCCATGCGCACCACGGGTCCCACGTCGCGGTCCACCGCGTCCACCAGGATGCGGTTCTCGATCAGCCAGGCGGCGGTGGCGTCGGTGTCCAGGTTCGGGCCACGGAAGAAGGTGAAGCCGGCGGACAGCTGCGGGCTCAGGGGCGTCACCAGCTCGATGCCCGGCAGTTCCTGCAGGCGTTGCTTGAGGTAGCTGTTGAGTTGGTGGATGCGCGCCTGGACGTTGGCCTTGCCCAGTTGCATGTGCAGTTCGAAGGCCTGGTCCACGGCCCAGCGGTGCTCGAAGCTGTGGTAGCCGCCAGGGGTCATGGTGGTGGCGAAGTCCTGGTTCTCGGAGAAGGTCGCCACCATCGGCGTCAGGTGCTCGAGCTTTGCCGAACGCGAGCAGAAGATCCCGGTGCCCCGCGGGCCGAACATCCATTTGTGGGTGCCGGCGACGAAGAAGTCGCAATTGAGGTCGGCAAAGGTGACGTCCTCCACCCCCAGGCCGTGGACGCCGTCGACGCAGTAGAGAATCCGCTCGCCCTCGTCGCGATTGCGGTTGTGCTGGTCCACCAGCTTGCCGATCTCGCCGATCGGCAGCTTCACGCTGCTGCCCGATTGCACCCAGGTCATCCCCAGGACGCGAGTGTTGGGGCGGATGCTGCGGTCGATATTGCCCAGCACTTCGTCGATGGAGACCTGGTGGGGCGACTTGAACAGCTCGATGGTGCGCACCTGGGTGCCGTCGCGCTGGGAGCGGTACTTGAGTGCGTTGCGGGTCGAGTAGTGTTCATGCACCGTGGTCAGTATTTCCTGCCCGGGGCGCACGTGGATGCCGCCATACATCATGGCCAGGCCTTCGGTGGTGCTGCCGGTCAGGGCCACCTGGGCGGGCTTGATCTGCAGGTAGCGGCCGACGCTCTCGCGCACCTGGGCCTCGTGCTTCCAGGTGTACTGGGTGTCGTAGTCCATGGCCATGGCCGGGTTGCGATCCAGCACCGCGCGGTACTGTTCGATGGCCTCGCGCACGGGCCTGGGGTGCGAGGTGATAAGGAAGTTGGCCAGGTGCACATAGTCCGGGTCGAGGTCGAACAGCTGGCGCAATTGGGCCCATTGCTGGGGGCTGGTGGCAGGTGTGGCGGCGGCCCGGGCCTGGCCGATGGCAAAGCTGCCCAGGGGCAGGGCGGCGGCCAGCAGGCCCGCGTGCTTGAGGAAGGTCCGGCGATTGGTCACGGGAGGGTTCTCGTTCAGGGTTCGGTCGGTCATGGTTCAGTCGGCGACGACGGCGTGTTCGGTTAAGGCATGCTCGACGGCACGATCGACGGCATGTGCGACAGGTTGCGCGGTGGGTTGCGCCGGTTTGGCGAGTTTGCGCACCTGCTCCCAGACGCGCAGGTAGTTCTCGCCCCAGAGCTTGGCGATCTCGATGTCGGTGTAGCCGCGCTGGATCAGCTCGGCGGTGACGTTGCGGTTGTCCGCCACGCTCATCCAGCCGTTGACGCCGCCGCCCTCGTTGAAGTCCGAGCTGATGCCGACGTGATCGATGCCGATCTTTTTCACCGTGTAGTCGATGGCGTCGACATAGTCCTTGAGGCTGGCCTTGGGCTCTTCTTCAAGGATGCCGTACAGGGCGCTGGCGTACTCGCCGAAGCGCTGTTCCGGCCAGATGGTGATGACCGAGTCGCCCGGCATCAGGGCGTTTTCCAGGCCTGGCAGCGGGGCCAGGTCGAAGCGCTTGCGCAGGGCGTTGAGCTTGTCCAGGGTCGGCTGGCTGAGGGGGCGCAGGTAGGTGGAGAAGCCCACGACCTGGACCACCCCGCCGGTGGCCTTGATGACCTGCAGTTCCTTGTCGCTGAGGTTGCGCGGGATGTCCACCAGGGCCCGGGGCGCGGAGTGCGAGGCCACCAGCGGCGCGCGGGTCAGGGCCGCGACATCGTCCAGGGCCTTGCTGGACATCTGCGAGACGTCGATCACCACCCCCAGGTCATTGAGCCGGTGCACGGCCTGCTTGCCGATCGGCGAGAGGCCGCCGAGGGCGTCCCGGGTGTCGTTGAAGAACGGCAGCGGGCGCGAGGAGTCGGCCCAGTCGTTGTTGCCCACATAGCTGAAGCCGAACAGGCGCATGCCGCGGGCGGCCCACTTGTCCAACTGGTCGAGGTCGTCGCCCATGGCATAGGCATTGAGCAGGCTGACCACCACCGCCAGCTTGCCTTCGGAGGCGATGCGGCGCAGGTCGGCGGGGGTATAGGCGATGGCTACCTGGTTGGGGAAGTCGCGCACCAGGCCCTGGATGATCCGGTAGCGGGTCTCGCGCTGGTGCCGGGCTTCTTCGACGAAGCCGGCGGTGGGGCGGTGCGGGGCGTTGGGGCCGTTCCACATTTCCGGCCAGGCGAGAATGCTCAGGGCCACGCCGGACATCCTGCCGCGACCGGCCTTGACCAGGTCGAACTGACGATGGGTGTCCTTGTCCGCCTCGGTGCCTTCGGTGCCGAAGTCCAGGGGCACGGTGACATGGCTGTCGAAGGAGATGATGCGCTCCTGCAGGTCGTTGGCGCGCTTGACGATGTCGCTGGGGTAAGACACCCGGCCTTTCCAGTAGTAGTGCCAGGCGGCCCCGGTACCGACACCGAGTACGGCGACAATAAGTACCAGCAGGCTCAGGTAGAGGGTTTTCTTACCAGGTAATTTGATCATTGCTATCCCAGTCGCAGGCGGGCTGATGACGGGGTCGGGGCTGCAAGCGCAGGGCTTCCAGGTCCGACCTTTTGTGTACATCTATCCGCGATAAACGAGCTGGCCGGCGGCAAATTTAGCGGCCCGGGAGTGGCTCGCCGGTAAATTTCCGAGCAAATCCAACGTTCTAGCTAGATGCGTGACGCGCCACTGGATATAGGTAGAGCGATGAGGTTTTCGAGACGAGGATTTTTGACCGGTCTGGCGGTGACGGGGGCGGCTATTCCTGTGGCGCTCTACACCCGCAAGGAGTTGCAGCGCCAGGACGTGCGCCGTCAGGAAGAGCTGGAAATCACCCCGGGGGAAGCCAAGCTGGAAGTCGCCCTCGATCCGGGCGTGCGTCTCGCCGATCACCTGCGGGGCATCTGGGATATCGAGTTTCTGGACGCCCAGGCACCGCTACCGCGTCGCGGCTGTGAGCTGGTGCTCGATGTCGGTCCGACCGGGCGCGGCCTGCGCGGCTTTCTGGGGCATCCGCAAAGCCTGCGCGGTGACGGTCCGGTGGAGTTTCGGGTGCAGGGCGAGCTGGCGGCGGTGGACGCCGCGAAATTGTGCTGGCGGCTGTTCGCCGCAGGCCAGATCGGCGGCGCGCCCAGCCATGAGTGCCAGGTGGTGCTCGACGAGGTCTGGGCGAGCTGGGGCAATGCCGGCAGCGGCACCCTCAGTGGCAGCCTGCAGTCGTTGCAGGTGTCGCCCTTGGCGCCGGTCTCCGCGGTGCGCTTCGTGGCGCGCAAGCGGGCCTTTCCCGCGGCCCGGGAGCAGAACGGCCTGAGCCCCGAGTTGCTGGCCTGGCTGGTGTCGCCGCAGCATCGCCTGTTCCACCAGCTCTGGCATGCCTCGCGGGATCGCTGGCATTCCTTGCCCAAGGACAAGCAAAACAGCCTGCGGGGGCTTGGCTGGCAGCCGGGACCGCTCAAGCACGAGCGCGATGCCCGTGGACGACGCAAGCATCGCAATGCCTCGGGAATCGACTTCCTCTTCATGCACCGGCACATGCTGTTGCAGGCCCGTTCGCTACAGCCGGACCTGGTGTCCTGGCAGCAGCTGCCCTTGCCGTCGCCGCGCCTGGAGCAGGATCGCCAGGGCTTTATCCGCTACTACGAAAACCACGACGGCTGCTCGGTGCCGCCAGCCTGGATCGCCGACGACGATGAAGAGTTCACCCGCTGGCTGCATGGCTTGAAGAGCGATGCGGCCTTTTATGGCAATTTCCAGGTCTGGGAGTCGCAGTACCAGGACCCCGAATACCTCAGCCGCCTGACCCTGGGGCAGTTCGGTTCGGAGGTCGAGCTGGGCCTGCATGACTGGTTGCACATGCGCTGGGCCGATGTCGCCCGGGACCCTGCCAACGGCATGCCGGTCATGGAGGCCCGGGTTTCCTCGGACTTCGCCGGACGCTGGTACCTGGCGCAGAACGACTTTCTCGGCGACCCGTTCTCGTCCCATGTGCATCCGATGTTCTGGAAGTTCCATGGCTGGATCGACGACCGCATCGACGATTGGTTCCGCGCCCATGAGCGCTTCCATCCCGGCGAAGTGCTGCGTCGCGAGGTCAACGGTGTGCCGTGGTTCGCGCCCGGGCGCTGGGTCGAGATCGACGACCCCTGGCTGGGGGCCTCGACCCATGGCTGCGGCCCGCTGGGCAACGCGCCTGGCGAGATGTCGCTGGAGATGGACCAGGAGGTCATGAAGCTGGCCCTGCGTATCGCCCTGAGCCGTGACGAGGAGGTGCCACAGCTGCTCAAGCGGGCACCGCGGCGGCCCTGGTACGCCCAGCACCTGAAGTTGTGAGCCGGTAAGGCCGCGGCGCGGGTCCTGTCGCAGGGCCCGCGCCGTTGTGTTTTCTGGAGCGCTTTATTGGGAGACTCTGTTATTGAGAGGCTCTTTATTTACAGGCTCTGGGTTCAGAGGCTGTTGGTTTCGAGCGTCTTCCAGCCACCGCCCAGGGCTTTGTACAGGGCAATGCTCGACTGCACCCGGGACAGCCGCAGTTGCACGTTCTGGTCCTGGGCGGCGTACAGGGTGCGCTGGGTTTCCAGCACGGTGAGCAGGTCTTCGGCGCCAGCCTGGTAACGGCTCTGGGCGATTTCGAAGGCCCGCTGCGCCTGATTCAGTTCTTCGCCTTGCCATTGCCGCTGCTGGTCCAGGCCGCGAATGCTGTTGAGGGCCTTTTCCACATCGGCGAAGCCATTGATGATTGCCCCGCGATAGCTTTCCAGCAGTTCCTGCTGGCGTGCCGTGGCCCTGTCGCGCTCGGCGCCCAGGCGGCCGTTGTTGAAGATCGGTGCCACCAGTGCAGCGGTCAGGTTGTAGAAGGGGCTGCGTAGCACGTCATCGAACGTGTTGGCGCCGGAGCCGAGGTTGGCGGTCAGGGTCACGTTGGGCAGCATCGCCGCCCGTGCCACCCTGACATCGGCCCGGGCCGCCGCCAGCCGGGCTTCGGCGCTGGCGATATCGGGGCGGCGGGCCAGCAGGTCGCTGGGCACTCCGGCATCGATGTCCGGCCAGTTCAGTTGGGCGAAAGGCTGGTCGCTCAGGGTCAGGCTCTGCACCGGCCGGCCGAGGAGGGCGGCGAGGGCGATCAGGGCTTCTTCGGCCTGTTGCCGGACCTGCGGCACCTGGCGCTGCTGGGCCGCCACTAGGCTTTTCTGCTGGGCCAGCTCGAGGGCGGTGGCCGAGCCCGCGTCGTAGCGGGTCTGCACCAGCCTGAGCACGCTCTGCGCATTGGCCAGGTTGAGCTCGGCAATCCGGCTCTGTTCCCGCAGCGACAGTACCTGGGCGTAACTGTTGGCCACGCCGCTGAGCAGGGTCAGTTCCACGGTGGCCCGGTCGAACTCGCTGGCCTGCAGGCCCAGCAGGGCGCTGTCCCGGGCGGCGCGCTTGCCGCCCCAGAAATCGATTTCATAGGTGGCGCTCAGACCGGCATTGAAATAGTCCACGGCCTTGTTGTTGCTGTTGGTGTCCAGCTGGCTGTAGCCGCTGCCCCGCAGGAGCTTCTGCCGGTTGGCGTTGAAGGTGCCGTTGACGGCGGGCAGCAAGGGCGCGCCGGCAATGACGGCGCTGGCCTGGGCCTGCTGGACCCGGGCCATGGCCGCCGCCAGGTCGTGGCTGCCGGCGCGGGCTTCGGCGATCAGGCGGTCGAGTTCCGGGCTGCCGAATTGCAGCCACCAGCGTTGATCTTGCTGGCGTGGCGGGAGGCTGGCGGCGGAGTGCCAGGCGGCGGGGGCTTGCAGGCCGCTGTCCGGGCGCGGCGCCGGGCTGCTGCAGGCGGCCAGCGCCAGGCTGGCGGCCAGGAGGGTCAGGTGCACTTTCATAGGTCGATCATTCACTGGTAAGGGCCTTGACCGGATCGAGCCGGGCAGCTTTACGGGCTGGCATGAAGCCGAAGGTGACGCCGGTGATCAGGGCGCAGCCGAAGGCCCCCAGTATCGCGGCCAGGGAGAAGGCCACGGCCACCTCGCTGAGGATCAGGATGCCGCCGATGATCAGCGCCACGCCGATCCCGGCCAGGCCGCCGACCACCGAGAGCATCACCGCCTCGGTGAGGAACTGGCGCAGGATGTCGCGCTGGCGGGCGCCGGTGGCCATGCGGATGCCGATCTCCCGGGTGCGCTCGCGCACGGTCATGAGCATGATGTTCATCACCCCGATGCCGCCCACCAGCAGCGAGATCGCGGCGATGGCGCCGAGCATCAGCGACAGGGTGTTCTGGGTCCGTGCCTCGGCCTGGATCATGGCGGCGTTGTTGGTCAGTTCGAAGTCGCGTTTGCCGCCGTGCATGCGCAGCATCAGTTCGTCGATTTCGCGTTCGGTCTGCTTGACCCGGCTGGCATCGGCGGCGGCAATCGCCACGTACTGCGGGTTGTGGTCGCCGAACAGGCGGATGCTGGCGGCGGAGTAGGGCACGGCGATGCGGTCGTCGCTGTCGCTGTCGCCGGAACTGGCGCCCTTTTCCGAGAGCACGCCGACCACCTGGAACGGCACGTTCTCGATCAGGATGTATTGGCCGATGGGGTTGGCCACGTCCTTGAGGAGTTTTTCCCGGACCTTGTGGCCGATCACCGCCACCGCCGCCGCCGAGCGTTCGTCGGCGTCGCTGAAGTAGCTGCCCTGGGCCACGGGCCAGTTGAAGATCTCCGGGAAGTTGGTGTCGTTGCCACCCACATAGCTCATGTAGTCGGCGTTGCCGAAGCGGACCCCGGCCTTCGCGCCATTGACCGGCATGATGCGTTTTACCTGGGGCAGGTTGGCCAGGGCCGCGACGTCGTCCAGGGTGACGATGCCCTCGGGCGTGCGCGGGTTGGGCGAGTAGCCGCTCAAGTAGATGATGTTCGAGCCGAAGGCGCCCATCTGCGCCATGACCTGGCGCTTGCTGCCTTCGCCCACCGCCAGCATCACCACCACCGAGGCCACGCCGATGACGATCCCCAAGAGGGTCAGGGCGGTGCGGAAGCGGTTGATCCACATCACCCGCCAGGCCGCCTGTACGGCGTCCACCAGCTCGCCTTTCCAGGCGCCGTTGTGTTCGCTGCCGTCGGCCAGGCGCTGGCGCAGGTCCACTGCCTGCAGGGCGCCGCTGTTGGCGCTGGCCTGGACCTCGGGGTGCTCGTCGGCGGTGTCGCTGACGATCTCGCCGTCGCGGATTTCGATGATGCGCTTGGCCCGCGCCGCGACTTCGCGGTCGTGGGTGATGAGGATCACCACATGGCCCTGGCTGGCCAGTTCGTCGAGCAGGCTCATGACCTCGGCGCCGCTGTGGCTGTCGAGGGCACCGGTGGGTTCGTCGGCGAGGATGATATGGCCGCCGTTCATCAGCGCGCGGGCGATCGACACTCGCTGCTGCTGGCCGCCGGACAACTGGTGCGGGCGGTTGCCGGTGCGGCTGGCCAGGCCCAGGCGGTCGAGCAGGGCGGCGGCGCGGGCGTGGCGCTCGGCCGCCGGGGTGCCGGCATAGATCGCCGGCATCTCGACGTTTTCCTGGGCCGAGCCGGACGGAATCAGATGGTAGCCCTGAAACACGAAGCCGAAGGCCTGGCGACGCAGCCAGGCCAGTTCGTCGCTGTCCAGCCGGGCGACGTTTTCCCCGGCGAACAGGTACTCGCCCGAGGTCGGGCGGTCGAGGCAGCCGAGAATGTTCATCAGCGTCGATTTGCCGGAGCCGGAGGCGCCGACGATGGCGACGAACTCGCCGGCGTGGATCGACAAGTCGATGCCACGCAGCACGTCCACTTGCGGCGTGTCGCCGCCGCCATAGGATTTGCGGATGCCCTTGAGGTCGATCAGCGGGGTTTGCATTCAGCCTCCGCTGCTTTGCGCGGGACCGATCAGCAAGTGATCGCCTTCGGCGAGGCCGTCCAGGACCTGGATGCGCAAGCGGTCGCTGATGCCGACCCGTACCTTGCGCTCCTCGATCGAGCCGTTTTTCGCCACCACCCGGGCCAGCTGGACGCCGCTCTCGGTGCTGCCCTGCAGGGCGGCGATCGGCGCGGTGAGAACGTCCTGCGCGCGCTCGGCGACAAAAAACACCTGGGTGGTCATCTCGGCCATCAGCGCGTTGTCGGCGTTATCCACATCCAGCAGCACGGTGTAGAGCACCACGCGGCCACTGCCGCTCTTGCTCGAACTGTTGGGGCTGCCGCTGCCCTGGCTGCTTTCGTTCAGCGGCTTGGGCGGGATCGGCAGGATCTGCCGCACGGTGCTGGTCCAGCGCCGGGCGCCGCCGCTCAAGGTGGTGAAGTAGGCGGTCATGCCCGGCTTGACGTGGCCGATATCGGCTTCGGAGACCTCGGCCCAGACGGTCATCGGCGACAGCCGGGCGATGCGCAGGATCAACGGCGTCTGTTGCTGGGCGTTGAGGGTCTGGCCTTCGCGGGCGTCCACCGCGACCACGGTGCCGGACATCGGCGCGTAGATCCGCGTATAGCCCAGCTCGGCCTGGTCGCTGCGCAGGCTGGCCTGGGCCTGGCGGATCTGCGCCTGGATCATGTCGATCCGCGCCTGGGTGGCCTTGAGTTCGGCGCGGGCGGTCTGCACGTCTTCGTCGCGGGTCGCACCGCCGGCGGCGAGGTTCTGCTGGCGCTGGTACTTCTGCCGGGCCAGCTCGTTCTGCGCCCGCTGCTCTTGCAGCTGGGCCTGCAGGTTCTCGATGGAGAAACGGCTGGCGTCGAGCTTGGCCTGCTGGGTGGCGGGGTCGATCTCCACCAGCAGCTGGCCTTCCTTGACCGGGTCGCCGGCCTCGACGTGGATCTTGCGGATCTGCCCGGACGCCTGGGCACCGACGTCGACATAACGCCGCGGTTGCAGGGTGCCCAGGGCGGTCACGCTGCTTTCGATGGTGCCGCGGCTGACTTGCACGGTGGCGAACTGGTCGCGTCCCGGCGGCAGGATCTGCCAGGCGGCGAGGGCGACGATGGGAATCAGACACAGGGTGACAAGCAGGGCGCGTCGGGTATGACGGGGACGTTTCATGCAGGGTTCCGGCCAATGGAAGTCGGCCCGTCGTCCGGCCTGGCCCAGGGGGTGGGCAGGGCTGGAGGCTGTCGCCAGAGCGACAGATACGGGGAGCTGTCAGGTAGACGAGAAGCGCCGGAGGGAATTTAAGTCATGACACATGGCGTTACAGGTGCGGGGTTACAGGTTAGGCGACGAAAATAAAACCGGCGAATCGACACAGCACTTTAAATCTATATGAGAATTACTATAAATTACACCACTTCTAAACTGCCATCATCGAATCGCCTGCCCAGGGGCGGAGTGCCAGTTGTGCTCAAGGACAAAAGCCGCGTATCGCGGTCGGGAGTCATGTTGGAAAACTACTATCGCGAGCTGGTGTGTTTCCTCAACGCCAAGCTGGGCAACCTGCAGGTGGCCGAAGATGTGGTGCATGACGCTTATGTGCGGGTGCTGGAGCGTTCCAGCGACACGCCGATCGAGCAACCGCGGGCCTTCCTCTACCGCACGGCGCTGAACCTGGTGATCGACGGCCATCGGCGCAATGCCTTGCGCCAGGTCGAATCCCTGGATGTGCTGGACAATGAAGAGCGCTTCTTCAGCCCCTCGCCACACACCAGCATCGACCATGGCCAGCGCCTGGACATGCTGCAACGGGCGCTGGCGGAGCTGCCGGCGCTGTGCCGGGAAAGTTTCCTGCTGCGCAAGCTCGAAGGCCTGTCCCACCCCGAGATCGCCGAGCGCCTGGGGATTTCCCGCAGCCTGGTGGAGAAGCACATCGTCAATGCGATGAAACATTGCCGGGTGCGGGTCCGGCAGTGGGACGCCCATTGATCCTTCTTTGTTAAATTTTTTTTCACTGTCCTCGTTCCTACTCAACAGACGACCTGCTGCCTCGCCATGGGCCGATCAGGTCACCGTCGATTTCTCCCCGCGTTGAGGGATTTATCCAGAGGACACTGGAAATGACACAGGCAATTGCATCGACCATCGTTCACGACCTGATCGGTATCGGTTTCGGCCCCTCGAACCTGGCGCTGGCTATCGCGCTGGAAGAACGTGGCCAGATTCAGGGTCCGCTGGACGCGCTGTTTCTCGACAAGCAGGCCGACTACCGCTGGCACGGCAACACGCTGGTGGCCCAGAGCGACCTGCAGATTTCCTTTCTCAAGGACCTGGTGACCCTGCGCAACCCGACCAGCCCGTACTCTTTCGTCAACTACCTCAAGCACCACGGCCGCCTGGTGGACTTCATCAACCTGGGCACCTTCTATCCGTGCCGCATGGAGTTCAACGATTACCTGCGCTGGGTCGCCGGGCACTTCCAGGAACAGAGCCGCTACGGTGAAGAAGTACTGGCCATCGAGCCGGTGCTGCACAACCAGCAGGTCGAGGCGCTGCGGGTGATTTCCCGCGACAGCCAGGGCCAGGAGTTCGTCCGCACCAGCCGTTCGGTGGTGGTCAGCCCTGGCGGCACGCCACTGATCCCGGACACCTTCAAGGCGCTCAAGGACGACGGCCGGGTGTTCCACCACGCGCATTACCTGGAACGCATGGCCAGCCAGCCGTGCGCCAGCGGCCAGCCGATGAACGTGGCGATCATCGGTGGCGGGCAGAGCGCCGCCGAGGCCTTTATCGACCTCAACGACAGCTTCCCTTCGGTGCAGGTGGACATGCTGGTCCGCGGTTCGGCGCTGAAGCCGGCGGACGACAGCCCGTTCGTCAACGAAGTGTTCTCGCCGGCCTTCACCGACCTGGTGTTCCAGCAGCCGAGCGGCGAGCGCGAGCGCCTGGTCCACGAGTACCAGAACACCAACTACTCGGTGGTGGATGTCGACCTGATCGAACGCATCTACGGGATTCTCTACCGGCAGAAAGTCTCCGGCATCGCGCGCCATGCCTTCCGCACCCTGACCACCGTGGAAAAAGCTACCGCCACCGCCCAGGGCGTCGAACTGGTGCTGCGCAACACCTCCACTGGCGAGCTGAGCACCCGCCACTACGACGCGGTGATCCTGGCCACCGGCTACGAGCGCCAGACTCACCGTGCGTTGCTGGCGCCGCTGGAAGCCTACCTGGGCGACTTCGAAGTGGACCGCAACTATCGGCTCATCACCGACGAGCGCTGCAAGGCCGGCATCTACACCCAGGGCTTCAGCCAGGCCAGCCACGGCCTGAGCGATACCTTGCTGTCGGTGCTGCCGATCCGCGCCGAGGAAATCGCCGCCTCGCTGTACGAGCACGACAAAGGCCGCCACAGCCGTTCGGTGCGCGACCTGCTGCTGGCCACCGCGAGCTGATTGCCCGGGTAACTTTGTAGGAGCGAGCTTGCTCGCGAAAAAATGGCCCGGCTTGCACGCTCCGTCGACTACTCCGACGCCTCGCGAGCAAGCTCGCTCCTACAGGATCGCGTTATCGTTGTAGGCGCGAGCTTGCCCACGACAGGGGGCATGAGGTCCCCGCATTTCCTGCCTTGGGGCCTGTCCGTAGCCCCTTCCTGAACCTTCGCTGAAGAACTTTTCGATTCCCCCGCCAGCGCCTTGCCGTCGATTTACTCTGCAAAAACCGCGGCGTAAGCTTCGCGCGTTTTCCATCAAGCGGAGACCCACAGTGGGTACTTGTTCGAGTGACAGTAGTCGGCCGGTTTCGATAACCGGCACCTTCCCGGCAAGATAACGCGCCCGCTTTTTGTGCCGTTGTCTCGCCATGACAGCGAGCGGCGGCTTCCCGACCGTGGCCTTCAGGGCCCGTTCCCGATGTCTCTCTCATCGACACTGCAACAGTGGGTGATGCCCGGCCTGGCGCCGCATCGCCGCGCTACGGCTGCGCCTGTTTGCGCGGCCGGCGAACCAGACCTGGCTGTGAGTCTCCCGGCGCCGACCGTTAGGGGACACACCATGAACCTCACCCTGCTCAAAGAGTTTTTTGCCGGCTTCCTGCGGACCCGGCACTTCGCCCGGCACTTTCGCCGCCTGGCCTTGCTGGAGAGCTTCAGCGACGCCAGCGTCAGCCGCGACCTGCCGCCGAGCCTCGCGCACACCCTGGTGGCCGCGGCCAACGACAATGCCACGGACCTGCTGCAACGCCTCGGCAGCCACACCGATGGCCTGAGCGAGGCCGAGGCCCAGGCCCTGCGCGAGCAGCATGGCCTCAACGAGGTCGAGCACGAGCAGCCGCTGCCGTGGTGGACGCACCTGTGGCATTGCTACAAGAACCCCTTCAACCTGCTGCTGACCCTGCTGGCGGTGATCTCCTGGCTGACCGAAGACATGAAGGCGGCCACGGTGATTTTTTCCATGGTGGTGCTCTCCACGCTGCTGCGCTTCTGGCAGGAGGCCAAGTCGAACAAGGCCGCCGATGCCCTCAAGGCAATGGTCAGCAACACCGCCACGGTGCTGCGGCGCAACGTGGTCGACGCCGCGCCGTCGGTGTTCGCCCGGCTGCATGGCGCGGCGGTGGCCAGCCAGGGCCAGCAACGCCTGGAACTGCCGATCCGGCAACTGGTGCCGGGCGACCTGATCCAGCTCTCGGCCGGCGACATGATCCCCGCCGATTGCCGGGTGCTCAGCGCCAAGGACCTGTTCGTCAGCCAGGCGGCGATGACCGGCGAATCGATGCCGGTGGAGAAATTCCCGCGCCAGCAGGACGCCGCCACCCTCAACCCGCTGGAGCTGGACAACATCCTGTTCATGGGCACCAACGTGGTGTCCGGCGCGGCCACCGCGCTGGTCCTGGCCACTGGCAACGCCACCTATTTCGGCGCCCTGGCGCAGCGGGTCGGAGCCACCGACCGGGCACCGACTTCGTTCCAGAACGGGGTGAACAAGGTCAGCTGGCTGCTGATCCGCTTCATGTTCGTCATGGCGCCGCTGGTGCTGTTCATCAACGGCTTCACCAAGGGCGACTGGATGGAGGCGCTGCTGTTCGCGCTGTCGGTCGCCGTGGGCCTGACCCCGGAAATGCTGCCGATGATCGTCACCTCGACCCTGGCCAAGGGCGCGGTGTTCCTGTCGCGCAAGAAAGTCATCGTCAAGCGCCTGGACGCGATCCAGAACTTCGGCGCCATGGACGTGCTGTGCACCGACAAGACCGGCACCCTGACCCAGGACAAGATCTTCCTCGCCCGGCATGTGGATGTCTGGGGCGAGGAGTCCGACGACGTGCTGGAAATGGCCTACCTGAACAGCTATTACCAGACCGGCCTGAAGAACCTGCTGGACGTGGCCGTGCTGGAACACGTCGAAGTGCACCGCGAGCTGAGGGTCGGCACGGCGTTCCAGAAAGTCGACGAGATTCCCTTCGACTTCAACCGGCGGCGCATGTCGGTGGTGGTGGCCGAGAAGGAGCGGGCGCACCTGTTGATCTGCAAGGGCGCGGTGGAGGAGGTGCTGGCGGTGTGCACCCGGGTGCGCCATGGCGCCGCCGAGGAAATGCTCAGCGACGAGCTGCTGGCGCGGATCCGCCAGGTCACCGCCCAATTCAATGGCGAAGGCCTGCGGGTGGTGGCCGTGGCCGCCCGGCCGATGCCGCGGGGCCGCGACAGCTACAGCCTGGCGGACGAGCAGGGGCTGACCCTGATCGGTTACGTGGCCTTCCTCGACCCGCCCAAGGAAAGCACCGCGCCGGCCCTTGAGGCCCTGGCCGCCCATGGCGTGGCGGTGAAGGTGCTGACCGGCGACAACGAGCTGGTGACGGCGAAGATCTGCCGCGAAGTCGGCCTGGAACAACAGGGCCTGCTGCTGGGCAACGACATCGAGCGCATGAGCGACACCCAGCTGGCCAAGGCCGTGGAAACCACCAATGTCTTCGCCCGGCTCACGCCCTCGCACAAGGAGCGCATCGTCCGCCTGCTCAAGGACAACGGCCATGTGGTCGGCTTCATGGGCGACGGCATCAACGACGCGCCGGCGCTGCGTACCGCGGACATCGGCATTTCGGTGGACAGCGCCGTGGACATCGCCAAGGAGGCGGCGGACATCATCCTCCTGGAGAAAAGCCTGATGGTGCTGGAGGAGGGCGTGCTGGAAGGCCGGCGGACCTTCGCCAACATGCTCAAGTACATCAAGATGACCGCCAGCTCGAACTTCGGCAACGTGTTCTCGGTGCTGGTGGCCAGTGCCTTCATTCCGTTCCTGCCGATGCTGCCGATGCACCTGCTGGTGCAGAACCTGCTGTACGACATTTCCCAGATCGCCATTCCGTTCGACAACGTCGACGAGGAAATGCTGGCCCGTCCGCAGCGCTGGCAGCCGGCGGACGTTGGGCGCTTCATGCTGTTTTTCGGGCCGATCAGTTCGATCTTCGACATCAGTACCTTTGCCCTGATGTGGTACGTGTTCGATGCCAATACCCCGGACCACCAGACGCTGTTCCAGTCCGGCTGGTTCGTGGTCGGGCTGCTGACCCAGACCCTGATCGTGCACATGATCCGCACGCCGAAGATCCCCTTCCTGCAAAGCCGCGCGGCCATGCCGCTGATGGTGATGACCGGGTTGATCATGGCCATCGGCATCTTCCTGCCCATGGGCCCGCTGGCGCACTACTTCAAGCTGCAGGCGCTGCCGTCGCTGTACTTTGTGTTCCTGCCGGTGATCCTGCTGGCGTACATGGCGCTGACCCAGGCGGTGAAGGGCTTTTATATCCGCCGGTTTGGCTGGCAATGAGCTGCGGCTCGCGGCCGACGCTGCACAACATCCTGTAGCCGCTGCCGAAGGCTGCGATGGTCCGGGCCACGCTGGTCGCAGGGCCTCCGGCGTTGGCGGGATCGCCGCGGCCCTGCGGGCCGATCGCAGCCTGCGGCAGCGGCTACAGGGTTAACCGGCAATCGCCATCTGCTCGTAATGCCAGTCGGTGCAAGATACCCGGCACCCTGGCCGACCTTATCGCGGCCCCGTCGGATCGCCGCCCGCTCGCACCGGCCAAGTGCACCTATCCTTTAACGGCAGCCGACCGCCGCGTACTCAAGGACTCCCTTCATGCAAGCACTCCAGAACATCAACCTGACCTCCCTGGTGGACACCCTGGTCAGCCTCAGCGCGGCCTTTATCCTCGGTGGCCTGATCGGCTTCGAGCGCCAGTACCGGCAACGCACCGCCGGCCTGCGCACCAACGTGCTGGTGGCGGTGGGCGCGGCGATTTTCGTCGACATGGCCAACCGCCTCGGCGGTGCCGAGGGCGCGGTGCGGGTGGTGGCCTATGTGGTGTCCGGCATCGGTTTTCTCGGCGCTGGGGTGATCATGCGCGAGGAGGGCAACGTGCGTGGCCTGAACACCGCGGCCACCCTCTGGGCCTCGGCGGCGGTGGGCGCCTGCGCCGGCGCCGACCTGATTCTCGAGGCCTTTCTCGGCACGCTGTTCGTGCTGGCGGCCAACACCCTGCTGCGACCGATCGTCAACAACATCAACCGCCAGCCGCTGGACGTGATCTCCGCCGAGGTCACCAACATCGTCTATGTCATCGCCCATCGCTCCAAGCAGAAGGCCGTGTTCGCCCTGCTCGAAGCGGAACTGGAACGCAGCAACTACCCGGCCAGCGATATCGATGTCCATGCCTTCGGCAACGACGACGTGGAGATCGAAGCCACCCTGGCCACCACTTCGGTGGACGGCGACGAACTCGACGCCCTGGTGGCGCGGCTGTCCACCTCGGCCCTGGTGGAGCAGGCGTTCTGGAGCCCCAGCACCACCGAATAAAGCGCCCGTGCGGGGGCTTTCCTGGGAGAAACTTCTCGTGCGCGGCAATTTTTGGGAATTGTCTTAAAGAGTTGGCCAGGGGCCATCGGATAGTCTGTCGGGCCTCTGTGTTCAACCGATAGTTGCCACGCCGATGCCCAACAAACGCTTGAGAATACTGATTGCCGATGCGTCCCGGGAGCAGTGTGGGCGCATCCAGCGTTTGTTGAATGGCCTGGGGTATTTCCGCATCGCGGCGGTGGAGTCTTTCCGCGAACTGGTGACCCTGACTCACTATTCCTGCGACCCCTTCGAGAACTTCGACCTGTTGCTGCTCAGCGGCGAGCTGGCGTTCGCCGCCGGGGTGGACGCCGGCGCGTTCTGCCAGGGCAACCCGCAGATCCGCCATGCCATGATCTATGGCGGTCGTACCGAACAGGCATTGCCGGTGGTCCTCGGCGCCTCTGCGCTACAGGAGATTCTCTGGGTGCAGGGCGCCACGCAGCAGATCCTCCAGCGCTTCATTGCCCATATCAATCCTCCCGCCTCCTCGGGCAAAGACCGAACCTTGTGAATACTGAGTATCCCCGCCGTTGATGGGAACAGGGCTTGCGTCATGCTGCTGGAGGTGGAAACCGCCACCTGGCCAGCGGTTTGCTGATGGCCGCTGCCGGGGCCGGACGGGTCTTTTGGCTCCATCCGGAGCGGGCAAAAAAACAGGGGCCAAGGCCGCCCATCGATGCCCGATGTGTGCCGCCGATGCGGGCGCATATCCCAGGGAAACGAGCATTTCGGGCTCGAAAAGTAGGGGAAAGCCGCATTTTAGTAATGTGGAGTAGGGCTTTTCAGAAAACCCTTAGAGAAAACTATCGGCTGCTCCCCTAGCCTTTATTCATAGGCTTGGAGCCTGTCATCTCAGACTTTTTTCATGGTCGCGAAAAAATGCCGAATAAAACGTTACGAATCCTGATCGCCGATGAACAGCATTTTCATCGAATGAAGATCGAGCGGGTGCTGAACCAATTGGGCTATTACCGGATTGCACCGATGTATCGACTCATCGAGGTATTGAACGTCGTGGAATATGGCAGTGAGCCAATGGACCTGCTGATCATCAGCGCTTCGCTGGGGTTGCAGGCCCGGCTCGATATCGTGGCGTTCTGCATGGATAACCCGCAGGTCCGTCATGTGCTGGTCTATGACTCCGAGCTTCTCGGCGTGCCTTCGATTCCATTCGGTCCGCAGCGCAAGATGTATATCAGCAGCCTGTCGCTGCCGGACCACGAGACCCTCAGCCGTTTGATGGCGGCCATCGACACCGGCCGCCGGAGCAAGACCCTGGCGGCCGGAAAGTTTCCCGGCAGTTCCAATGAGGAAGAGATCGCGTCCGACGGCATTCGGTTGAATGCCGTGGTGCGTTAAGACCTCAGTCCCACGCCGGCGCAATGCCGGCGGGGCTGGTCAGACGATGACCGCGCTCCAGGCCGGCGATGCGTTGCATCTCTGCCTCGCTCAGGGTCAGGGCACAGGCCTTGAGGTTGCTTTCCAGGTTCGCGCGCCGGGTCGAGGAGGGAATCACCGCATGACCCGATTGCATGGCCCAGGCCAGGGTCACTTGGGCCGGTGTCGCCCGATGCTGCTGGGCGATCTGCTGGATGACCGGGTCCTCGAGTACCTCACCGTAGGCCAGCGTCATGTACGAGGTGATGTGAATCCCCTGGCTTTGTGCGAACTCCACGACCTTGCGGTTCTGCAGGTAAGGATGCAATTCGATCTGGTTAGTGGCGATGTGTTCGGCACCGACCGCGGCGATGGCCTGCCGCATCAGGTCGATGGTGAAGTTGGAAACACCGATCTGCCGGGTCAACCCCAGTTGCCTGGCCTCCAGCAGCGTCGCCATGAACTCTTCGACCGGCACCTGGTTGTCCGGTGACGGCCAGTGGATCAGGGTCAGGTCCAGGTAGTCGGTCCGCAGCTTGCGCAGGCTGTCCTTGAGACTGGGGATCAGCTTGTCGCGGGCGAAATTGGCAACCCAGATCTTGCTGGTGACGAACAGCTCGTCGCGGGGGATGCCGCTGTCGGCGATGGCCTGGCCGACCTCGGCTTCGTTCTCGTAGATCTGTGCGGTGTCGATCACCCGGTAGCCCAGCTCGAGCGCGGTGCTGACCGAGTCGATGACCACCTGGCCTTGCAGGCGAAAGGTGCCGAGGCCGAAAGCAGGTACAGACATGGATGACTCCAGATGGCAGTGGAAAGGCCACGAGTATCCCGGTCCGCATCCTTGAGAAAAACCGCCGGACAGGCAAAGCAATCTTTACCGCGAATCACGAATGCGCGGGCAGGCACGATCCCTGGTATGGGCGAGCTTGCTCGCGAGACGTCCTCCCGGCCACCGGTGAGCGCAAGCCATAGTTTTTTCGCGAACGAGCTCGCTTCTATAGACGCAGAGGCGGGTTCAGCCACGCGCTTCAAGAATCATGCAGGTGGTGGAGCCGGTGGCGTACAGGCGGCCATCGACGTCGTAGATCCGACCTTCGGCCAGGGCGGTGGAGCGGCCCAGGTGGACGATCTTGCCTTCGGCGCGGATCGGCCCGCTGCTGCCGGTCAGGGCCCGCACATAGCTGATGCGCAGGTCCAGGGTGGTGTAGCCCTGGCCCTTGTTCAGGCGGGTGTGGATCGCGCAGCCCATGCAGGAGTCCAGCAAGGTCGCGGCATAACCGCCGTGCACGCTGCCCAACGGGTTGTAATGGCGGGCATCCGGGGTGCCCTGGAATACGAAGTGTCCGGCGGACCATTCGATGGGGATGAAGTCCAGCAACGTGCCGATGGGCGGCGAGGGCAATTCGCCGTTGCCGATACCGTCGAAGAACTCGGCGGGGGAGAGGGCGCTGACCTCGGCCAGGGACAGGCTGCCCGGACTGGCCAGGCGCGCGCGCATGGCCTGTTCCTGGGCGATCCACTGGGCCAGGGTGGCCTCGCGGGATGGGCTTTGCATGGGCGTTTCCTCATTGGGCGGAACAAGATGACGAGCAAAATATTATGTTCGAAATATTATTTCGGCCAGTGTCAAAAACGCCACAGGTCGGAAGATTCGGCCAGGCTTCACCTTGAGCGCATCCTCAGGTCATATCGCTGCGGCTGAACTCCTCGCCAAGAAAGTCGATCAGCGTGCGCACCGACGGCAGCAGGCCACGGCGCGACGGGAAGATCGCATGGACGATCCCGCACTTGGGCGCCCAGTCCGGTACCAGCTGCACCAGGCGCCCGGCGGCCACATCGTCGCGCACCACCACGCTGGGCAGGTGGACGATGCCGATTCCCGCCAGTGCCGCCTGGCGCAGGGCAATCAGGTCGTCGGTGACCATCCGCGGCTTGTGGCGAATCTGCGCGAGCGCCTCGTCGGGGCCGAACAGCTCCCACTGGTATTCGCGTTGCGCCGCGCCCCAATGCAGGCTCGGCAGGCCGCTGAGGTCGGCGGGCGAGGCGGGGCTCGACAGGCGCGCGAGAAAGTCCGGGTGGCCGACCAGGCACTGGGTGCTGTTGCCCAGCACCTTCATCACCAGGTCGCTGCTTTCCAATGGCGGGAAGCGCACCCGCAGGGCGATGTCGAAACCTTCGTGGATCAGGTCGACCCGGCGGTTGGTGCTCTCGATGAACAGCTCCACCAGCGGGTACTTGAGCATGTAGCGGGTCAGCATCGGCCCGACCCAGGAGTTGAGCAGCGCGGTCGGGCAACTGATGCGCACCAGGCCCTGGGGCTCGGAACGGTTGCGCTCGATGACTTCCGCGGCGCTTTCCGCTTCCACGCGCATGGCCAGGCAACGCTGGTAGTACTCATGGCCGATCTCGGTGAGCGAACAGTGGCGGCTGGTGCGGTGAATCAGGCGCACGCCGAGGCGTTCCTCGAGCTGGGCAATGCGTCGGCTGAGCTTGGACTTGGGCATGTCCAGGGCGCGTCCGGCGGCGGCGAAACCACGGTGTTCGACGACCTGGGTGAAGTAGTAGAGGGTATTGAGGTCTTCCACCATCGTTCTCCAAATAGAACGCTAAGAGCGATTTTTGCAGTCTAGTGCATCAAAGGTATGAGTTTTAAGGTGTATCCAACGAAATAACTCAGCCATTTCGGAGGCACCCGCATGAAAAACATCATCGGTATCTACACCAGCCCACGGGCCCATTGGGTGGGCGACGGCTTCCCGGTGCGCACGCTGTTTTCCTACGACAACCTGGGCAAGCACATCAGCCCGTTCCTGCTGCTCGACCACGCCGGCCCGGCTGAATTCACCCCGACCCAGGGACGGCGCGGCGTGGGCCAGCACCCCCATCGCGGCTTCGAAACCGTGACCATCGTCTACAAGGGCGAGGTGGAGCACCGCGACTCCACCGGCAGCGGCGGCAAGATCGGCCCTGGCGATGTGCAATGGATGACCGCGGCCTCGGGGATTCTCCATGAGGAGTTTCACTCCGAAGCGTTCGCCAAGTCCGGCGGCACCCTGGACATGGTCCAGCTGTGGGTCAACCTGCCGGCGCGGGACAAGATGGCCGCGCCCGGTTACCAGACCATCCTCGATGGCGACATTCCGGCCATCGCCCTGAAGGACAAGGCCGGCACCCTGCGGTTGATCGCCGGCGAGTTCGACGGCGCCAAGGGCCCGGCGCGCACCTTCACCCCGATCGACGTCTGGGACATCCGCCTGAATGCCGGCAAGCCCCTGACCCTCGACCTGCACGAGGGGCGCAACACCGCCCTGGTGCTGCTGCGCGGCACGCTCCAGGTCAACGGCCAGGAAGTAGTGCGCGAAGGCCAGCTGGTGCTGTTCGAGCGCGACGGCGACCAGCTCAGCCTGGAAGCCAACAACGACGCGGTGGTGCTGCTGCTCAGCGGCGAACCGATCGACGAGCCCATCGTCGGCCACGGCCCGTTCGTGATGAACAGCGAGGCCGAGATCCACCAGGCCTTCGTCGACTTCCAGTCCGGTCGTTTCGGCCAGATGCCTGGCTGACCCCCGCTTACCGACTTGCACAGGACGTGTCGGCCGGTTCAGGGCCAGGGATGGCTGTTGCCTTCAATAAATGCCCTAGACGAAAGAGGAACTGCACATGAACAACTTCAATGCTGCCAACTTCAATGGCGCCAAGCCGACCATCGACCCCAACGACGCGGCGATGCTGCTGATCGACCACCAGAGCGGGCTGTTCCAGATCGTCAAGGACATGGACGTGCCGCAACTGCGGGCCAATGCCATCGCCCTGGCGAAAGCCGCGACTTTGCTGAAGATGCCGGTGATCACCACCGCCTCGGTGCCCCAGGGCCCCAACGGCCCGTTGATCCCGGAAATCCACCAGGAGGCGCCCCATGCCCAGTACGTGGCGCGCAAAGGCGAGATCAACGCCTGGGACAATCCCCAGTTCCGGGCGGCGGTCGAGGCCACCGGCAAGAAAACCCTGGTGATCGCCGGCACCCTGACCAGCGTCTGCCTGGCGTTCCCGTCGATCGCCGCGGTGCATGAAGGCTACAAGGTGTTCGCGGTGGTTGATGCCTCGGGCAACCATTCGCGGCTGGCCACTGACCTGACCATCGCCCGCCTGGCCCAGGCCGGGGTGGTGCCGATCGACATCATGGCCACGCTTTCCGAGCTGCAGGGTTCGTGGAACCGCCCGGACGCCGAGCAGTGGGCCGCGGTCTACGCCCAGGCCATGCCGCATTACCAGTTGCTGATCGAGAGCTACCTCAAGGCCCAGCAAGTGGCGAACGAGCACGAAGTGCTGGACTCCCAGCGCTGAAGCTGCACCCCCCCACGCCGACGTCCAGTCGGTATCGACAAGAAGCGAGGACTACCCCATGACTACTGCCTACAAGCGTCTCGACAAAGACAACGCCGCCGTGCTGCTGGTGGATCACCAGGCCGGCCTGCTGTCCCTGGTGCGCGACATCGACCCGGACAAGTTCAAAAACAACGTGCTGGCCCTGGCCGACCTGGCCAAGTACTTCAAGCTGCCGACCATCCTCACCACCAGCTTCGAAACCGGCCCCAACGGCCCGCTGGTGCCCGAGCTCAAGGCGCTGTTCCCGGACGCGCCGTACATTGCCCGGCCCGGCCAGATCAACGCCTGGGACAACGAAGACTTCGTCAAGGCGATCAAGGCCACCGGCAAGCAGCAGCTGATCATCGCCGGCGTGGTGACCGAGGTCTGCGTGGCGTTCCCGGCGCTGTCGGCCCTGGAAGAAGGCTTCGAGGTGTTCGTGGTCACCGATGCCTCCGGCACCTTCAATGAGCTGACCCGCGATTCGGCGTGGAACCGCATGTCCACCGCCGGCGCGCAATTGATGACCTGGTTCGGCCTGGCCTGCGAGCTGCACCGCGACTGGCGCAACGACATCGAGGGCCTGGGGACCTTGTTCTCCAACCACATCCCGGACTACCGCAACCTGATCACCAGCTACACCACCCTGACCCAGGGCAAGTGACCTGCCAGCGGCGGCTACACAAGGCAGCGAGCACGACTGGGCTATCGGAGGTGTCGCCATTCCCTGTAGCCGCTGCCGCAGGCTGCGATAGGGCCGAAGGTCCTCCAGCGGTTTCAAGACCCTGCGCCTGCTGCGCAGTCGATCGCAGCCTCGCAAGCTCGGCAGCGGCTACAGGGTTAGCGCCGATCGGTAGGTCACAACCCCTGTAGCCGCTGCCGCAGGCTGCGATAGGACCGAAGGTCCTTAAGCAATCTCAAGATCCTGCGCCCCCTGCGGGGTCGATCGCAGCCTCGCGGGCTCGGCAGCGGCTACAGAGTGAGCGACATCGTTGCAGGCAGGGGCCTCCCATGAGGCCCCTGTTTTTGTTTCTCCGGCTATACCTGCAAGGTCGCTTGTGTGAGATTGTCGCGCCTCTGACCGTGCTGGAGTTGCTTGATGCCGAACCTGTTCGCCGACCACCCGCTGTTCGCCGCGCTGGTCCTGATCCTGCTGGACATGCTGCTGTGGCGCCTGATCGGCGCGCGCGGCGGTTACTGGAAGCTGCTGGTGCGGGTGCTGATCTTCACCCTGTACAGCGTGCTGCTGTTCAACCAGGGCCTGAACCCGATGCAGGCGGCGCCCTGGCCGGAGGACGTGCCGCTGCACCTGGCCGCCACCGGGTTGCAGATCGGGTGGTGGCTGTTCGGCGCGCGGACCCTGACGGTGTTGCTCGGCACCCTGATGATGCAGCGGGTCGGGCATACCGGGCGGCTGTTGCAGGACCTGATGGGGGCGGTGATTTTCCTGATCGCCATCATCGCCGCCATGGCCTATGTGCTGGAGCTGCCGGTCAAGGGCGTGCTGGCTACCTCCGGCGCGGTGGCGATCATTGTCGGTCTGGCGCTGCAAAGCACCCTCAGCGACGTGTTCTCCGGCATCGTGCTGAACACCACCAAGCCGTATCAGCTCGATGACTGGATCTCCATCGACGGCACCGAAGGTAGGGTCACCGATATCGACTGGCGCGCCACCCGGCTGCAGACCTCCCAGGGCAGCATGGCGGTGATCCCCAATTCCCTGGCGGCCAAGGCCAAGATCATCAACTTCAGCCGTCCCGCCGATATGCACGGGCTTTCCATCAGCCTCCAGGTCAGCCCCCATGCGAGGCCGCAAACGGTGATCGAGGCGCTGGAACGGGCCATGCTCGGTTGCCGTTTCCTGCTCCCCAAGCCGGCCCCCAGCGTGGCCCTGAAAAGCTCGGGCAATGCGGGGGTGGAGTACGAAATCAGCGGCTTCGTGGCCTCCATGGGCCAGAAGCGCGAAGTGCGCAACCAGTTGTTCGACCTGGCCTTCCGGCACTTGCAGGCGTCCGGCGTCAGCCTGTTGTCCAGTGGTGAAAGCAGCGTGGCGGCCCACCTGTCGCGCCCGCGGGCACTGCTGGACAGCTCGAGCATCTTCTCCACCCTGCGCCAGGAAGAGAAGGAAACCTTCAGCCAGAACATGACCCTGCAGACCTTCCGCGCCGGCGAGACCATCCTGCCGGCGGGCGAGGTCAGCGATCACCTGCTGATCATCGAATCGGGGGTGGTCTCGGTCAGCCTGATCCGCGATGGCAAGCCTTTCGAGGCCGGGCGCATGGGGCCGGGCGAAGTGATAGGCGAGGCGGGGGTTGCCGATCAGGCGACCGCGGCGGACTTCTCGGCCAAGACCTTCTGCACCCTGTACCGCATCGAAAACGAATACCTCAAGCCGTGCCTGGACGCGCGGCGCGACATCAGCGACGCGATGAAAAACCTCCTGGATTTCCGCCAGCACATCGCCCAGACCCTGACCCAGGAAAGCCCGCGGCCGGCGGTGAAAAAAGGCTTTATGCAGTGGCTGCGCCGGCGCGCCTGAGCGTCCATGCACGCCCCCTGCAGGCGCGCAGCTTGCGCGCGATAGCGTCATCGGTGAATGGCCGCTGCGCGGATCGCGCGCAAGCTGCGCTCCTACGCAAGAGGGGGGGCATTGGTCACCTGGTCTTAGCCGGAATTGGTTATTGGTAGGGACCGGGGCCGGGCTTAACGTAGCGCCACATTCATTTGATCTGGAGCCACACCATGCAACCGCGTATCGACTTCTACACCGCTTCGCCAGATGCCCTCAAAGCCATGATCGCGCTGGAAACCGCGGTATCGAAACTGCCCCTGGAAAAGTCGCTGATCGAGCTGGTGAAGCTGCGCGCTTCGCAGATCAACGGCTGCGCCTTCTGCGTCGACATGCACACCGCCGACGCGCGCAAGAGCGGGGAAACCGAGCGTCGCCTGTACGCGGTCTCGGTCTGGCGCGAAACGCCGTTCTTCACCGACCGCGAACGGGCCGCCCTGGCCTGGACCGAGTCCCTGACCCGGGTCAGCGAAACCCACGCGCCGGATGCCGACTACGAGTTGCTGAGCAGCCAGTTCAGCCCCAGCGAGCAGGTCGACCTGAGCCTGGCCATTGCCACCATCAACAGCTGGAACCGCCTGGCGGTGGGTTTCCGCAAAATGCCCCAGGCCTGATTCCCGGGCTCACCGGCCGTCGGCTGGCGGATGGAATGGGCCGCCAGCGCGGCGTTTGGCGAGAAGGGATCAGGGCCCAAGCGGAAGCAGTTGGCGCAATGCGTGGCGAAGACTATTGTTGGCAATCTGAATAACTGCCCGAAGAGAGCGATGCCATGAACACCAGTGATTTGCTTGAACAGTTGTTGCGCGCCGGCCAGGCCTCGATGACGCAGCAGGGTGGCGGGGCCTCGGCACCGCAGGATGGCCTGGGAGGCCTGGGTGGATTGCTCGGCGGCCTGTTGGGCGGTAACAGCGGCGGCGGAGCGCCGGCCGGCGGCCTGGGCGGGCTAGGTGGTCTGCTGGGCGGCCTGCTGGGCGGTTCCGGGTTGGGCGGCGCGACTTCCGGTGGAGCCCCTCAGGGCCGCTCCGGTGGTGGCATGAACTACGCGGCGCTGGCCTCCCTGGGGATGATGGCGTTCCAGGCTTATCAGGCCTGGCAGCGCCAGCAGCAATCGGCGGCGCCGCAACAGGCGTTGCGCACCGTCGACCAGCTGGCCGGCCCGGAAGTCGAAGAACACAGCCATGCCATCCTCCGTGCCCTGATCGCCGCGGCCAAGGCCGATGGCCGTATCGACGAGCAGGAAAAACAACTGATCAGCGCCGAGATCGGCCGTCACACCGATGACCCGCAATTGCAGCAATGGCTCGACGACGAAGTCGCACGTCCCCTGGACGCCGCCGACGTGGCCCAGTCGGCCGCGGGCGAGCCGGGCATGGCGGCGGAAATGTACCTGGCCAGCGTGATGCTGGTGGACGATCAGCAGGACGCCGAGCGCAGTTACCTGGACGAACTGGCGGCGGCGCTGCGGATCGACCCCGAGCTGCAACTGCACCTGGAGCAACAGGCCAAGGGCCAGGTGGCCTGAGCCACGAGGACCGGCTCCACCAGGGGCCGGTCCATTTGTCCGCGTCGGGCATGCCATTCGACGCCCGGCATGCTCGATCCGCATCCCTTCCAATCTCTGCTTGGCTCCGACGACGCGCCCCGTGGCCGAGGTGGATTGTCGCAGCGTGGATTTATTCGCCATCTCCGGGGGCGGGCAGGGTGATAATGCCGGCCTGTCCATCATGCGAGCGCACCGTCGCCATGTTCGAGATCCAGCCGCAGAACCCCGAGCTTTTTCGCCAGCAGACCCGCCGCAGTACCTTGTTCATTGCCCTGATTTTCCTGTCCCTGGCCATGCTGCTGTCCAGCGCCGCGGTGCTGCTGTTCGGCACGCCGGGCGGCGATAACTTCAAGCTCAATGTCGCCGGCGTGCTGGCCGGGCTGGTGCTGAGCATGGTGCTGATGCGCGTGCGCTTCTGGTCGCAGCCGTGGATGGCCGCGGCGGTCTACGGCTGGCAGCTCAAGCGCAGCCTGATGAGCGTGACCAACGTCATGCACCACGTCACCGCGGGCGTCGAGGCCCAGGACCCGACAGCGATGAAACTGCTGCGCTTCTACCACCTGGGCCTGACCCAGATGCACCAGCTGGATGCCAACTCCAGCGCGTTGAGCCAGGCGGTGCATGAGATCGACCGGCACAAGGAGCGGATGCAAGCCCTGGGCATGGACACCGAGCAGAAGCGTTTGAATCCGGACTGGATCGAAGCGGTGAAGCGGATTCCGCTAGCAAAGTGACCTGCAAAGGGCGCGCGGTTTCGAAGGTTTTCCCTGGCCGCTTCCGAGCCAATTTCGACATGTGATGGGTGCATGCAATCCGCAGTTTGCATGCGCCGAATACATGGCAAAAAGGCAAAGAGTTATAACGTTAGATTTTATTTATATAAATGGACATAAGCATTAGCGCTATGCTGCCGCCAGTTTTTTACCTGGCCGCGGTTGATGCGTAGGGCTTATTGATGGATGTGGGTAATTTTGGTTTTGTAATCGCGGGCCTGCTGGTGGGTTTCATCGTGGGGATGACGGGGGTGGGAGGCGGTTCGCTGATGACCCCGATCCTGTTGTGGTTTGGTATCAACCCGGCGACCGCTGTCGGCACCGACCTGCTGTACGCCGCCATCACCAAGTCCGGTGGTGTGTTGGTCCATCAGAAAAACCGTAACATCGACTGGAAGATCACCGGCTGGCTGACCCTGGGCAGCGTGCCCGCGGTGCTGGCCACCCTGTGGTTCCTCAAGAGCCTGCACACCGACCCGCAAGCGCTGAACAGCGTGATCAAGCAGGCCTTGGGTTTTGTGCTGCTGCTCACCGCCCTGGCGATCCTGTTCAAGAAAAAGCTCCTGGCGTTTGCCCAGAAGCACGCCGGCGATCACTACCACCTGAAGGATTCCAGCCTCAACGGCCTGACGGTGATCACCGGCGTGGTCCTGGGCACCATGGTCGCCCTGACCTCCATCGGCGCCGGCGCCCTGGGCACCGTGGCGCTGTTCATCCTTTATCCCTTCCTGGCCACCAAGCGCCTGGTCGGCACTGAAATCGCCCACGCCGTGCCGCTGACCCTGGTCGCCGGCCTGGGGCACGCGAGCATGGGCAACATGGACTGGCAACTGTTGGGCTTTCTGCTGATGGGCTCGCTGCCGGGGATCTGGCTCGGCAGCCACATGACCGGCCGCGTCTCGGACGAACTGCTGCGGCCGTTCCTGGCGCTCATGCTGTTTTCCATCGGCTACAAGCTGGCGTTCTGACCCCGCGCTGGCGGGCCGAGCCAAGAGCCTCCCGCGGGAGGCTTTTGTGTTTTTGCGGTGCGCCTTTTCTGTTAGACCAGCACTGGCGTCCCGCATAACTGAAGCGAGTACTGTGGATGGGATTGCTCCCTGGATGGCATTCGCGCGTGGACTTCTTCAGTAGGAGCGAGGCTTGCCCGCGATGGCGTCAGTGGCTACGCCCAGATCTTCGAATTTCAGGATCGCCTGATTCAGAAGCTTGATACCCGTCGCTACGTTCGAGGCCCATCCCTCAGCAGGAACGTACCCCCATGACTTTTGTAATCAGGAAAGGCAACCCCCCACAACGGGCGACAAGGTCATTGCCAGCTCGACAACAAGCTTTGCGGAACGGTGGTAGTCCTATTTCGTCAGTGAAGGTGAAGAACCAGCCGGAGAGTTTTTGGGGAAGCTGATTTATGAAGGAAGGAACGCATGGTAATCACTACGACACATATCGTACTGGGTGCTTTTGGTGGGATAACTTTTCTCGGCATGTTCACCATGCTGGGGGTCTACCTGTATTGGGGGTATACCCGGATGGACGAGATGCTCGGGTATGTCAAAAACTGCCAGATGATCACCGGTAACAGGTTCTATCTGTATATGGGGGCCTGGGGTCGGATGATGATGGTGGGGGTGGTAGCGGGTTATCTGGCATGCCCCGGCTTCTTCATTAGAAGGGGACTGTTGGATGCTGATGAGATAAACAACTTTCCTCAGCCTCTTAAAAGAAAACTGATTATTTCGCATTGGATCATGGGCGGGCTGCTGGCGAGCCTGGGCCTGGAGTACATAGCGATGACGATAATAAGAAACTAGTCCGCACTATTTACGATGGAGCCTGGCTCGCTGGCCTGGAATCTGAGGGCAGGCGAGTGACCCGCCCCCAGGCCTCTCTCAGCGTTGCGCCAACCAATAATCGTGCAGCCCACGGGCGGCCTGTTCGACACTGGCCACGGTCTGGCGATGTTGAGCCAGATCGAGGTCGGCCGGCAGTTCGAAGTTGTCCTGTTCGGCGCAGGTGATGATGGCTTGCAGCTGGGCGGCCTGGGCGGCGGGTAGCTCGGGCCAGTTGCTCACGGCCATGGCGCGGATGTAGCCGAAACACCATTCTTCCGCCAGCGTCAGCGGCTGGTCCTGATGCTCGGTCTGTTCGAAACGCGGCTGAAAACTCGCCGAGTCGTTCGCCAGCGCCGTGGCGAGGGCGTTCAGATGGCGCACGCTCAGCTCGATGAAGCGCTTGCACTCCTCGGAGTCCTGCCAGTCCGGGTTCTGCCCGCCCCAGATGGCCGGGAACCATTCGGCGATATCCACCTGGGCCGGGCCGGACACCAGGGCGGTGCAAAAACCGTCGAGTTCGGCCAGGTTGAGCACGGAGTGGTCGTCGCCATACTTGAGCAGGGTGTCTTCGATGAATTCGAACTCGGCGGGGCTGAGCGGCTGGTTGTGCATGGAGGGTTTCCTTGGAAAAACGTGCGCCCCAGGGGCTGCGCGGAAAAAAGACGCGGAGGATGGCGCGTTCCGCGGCTTTTATCCAGCGCCGATCATCGTCGCGGAGCGCGTTGTCATAGCTGCGACGCGCTCCTGGTCGCTCCAGCGACCGGCCCGTTAACCGATCCGGTCGCTGTTGTTCTCAGGGTTGCGCATCATCCAGTGCCTTGAGCAGGGCATGGGCGACCTTGACCCGTTCGGCGTTGGGGTAGTTCTTGTTCGCCAGCAGCACCAGGCCGATGTCCTTGCCGGGCACGAACAGCACATAGGCGCCGAAACCGCCGGTGGAACCTGTCTTGTTCAGCAGGGTATCGGCCCGCGGTGCCTGGGGCGGGGTGAACCAGTGGGTCGGGTGCGGTTCGAAGGCCATCTGCGACGAGTTGCCGGCCAGCAGGGCGTCCAGGCTGAGCGGGTAGGGGTAGAGCTCCCAGCCCAGGCCCTGGGTCATGCCCTCGACCTGGTAATAGCCGGTGTGGGTGAGGGCGATGGCCTGCGGCCAGGGTTGCGCCAGCGACTCGGGCTTGAGGTTGGCCTGGACGAAACGCAGCAGGTCGGCGGCGCTGGTCTTGACCCCGTAGGCCTCGGCATCCAGGGCGCCGGGGCTGACCCGCACCGGCTTGCCGTCCTTGCCGTAGCCCTGGGCGTAATTGTCCATCTGTGACTTCGGTACCTGGATATAGCTGTGCTGCAGGCCCAGCTGCGGGAACAGCCGCTGTTCCATCAATTGCTCGAAGGGCTGCCCCAGGCTTTGCGCGGCCAGGTAGCCGAACAGACCGATGCTCGGGTTCGAGTACAGGCGCTGGGCGCCGGGGGCAAAGGCCGGTTTCCAGCCCTGGTAGTAGCCGAGCATCTTGTCCTGGCTGTCCCATTGTTCCGGGAACTGCAACGGCAGGCCGCCGGCGCTGTAAGTCCCCAGTTGCAACAGGCTGATGTGCTCGAAGGCGCTGCCTTTCAACGCCGGCAGGTAGCGGCTGGCCGGGTCGTTCAGGGACAGCTTGCCGCTGGCCTGGGCATAGGCCCCCAGGGTCGCGGTGAAGAGCTTGCTCACCGAGCCGACCTCGAACAGCGTGTCGGCGTCGACGGCCTTTTTCCCTTCTTTGGAGGCCAGGCCGTAGTTAAAGTAATGGGGCTGGCCCTTGAGAGTGATGGCCACCGCCATCCCGGCGATGTCCTGTTGTTGCATCAAAGGGCGGATCGCCGCGTCGACCAGGGGCTTGAGCGCGCTGTCCGGCTGGCTGGCGGCCAGGCAGGCGCTGGCGCCGGACAGCAGCAGGGAAATGGTGAAAAATCCGGATAGGGCTAGGTTTTTGTTGTGCATGATGGGCTGACATTCCATGATTTTGCAGAGTAATGGCCGCTGCACTCCGAGCGGCTTTTGCCAGCGCCTGCCCTTGCAGTCAGGGAGCAGCGCGCTGCGAGCCGGCTCAATGTAGGCGGTCGACAAAGGATCGGCAAACGACGATATTTCGCAGGAGCCATTAGAAAAACTAGGGAGTGGTCATGATCCGACCCCATCTGCCGCTGAATGCCCTGCGCGCCTTCGAGGCCTCGGCGCGGCATTTGAGTTTTACCCGCGCGGCCATCGAGCTGTGCGTGACCCAGGCGGCGGTCAGTCATCAGGTGAAAAGCCTTGAGGCCCAGCTCAACGTGACCCTGTTCAAGCGCCTGCCCCGCGGGTTGATGCTGACCAGCGAGGGTGAAACCCTGCTGCCGGTGCTGTGCGAGTGTTTCGACCGCATCGCCGAAACCCTCGGCCGCTTCGAAGGCGGGCACTACCGCGAAATGCTCAGCGTCGGCGCGGTCGGCACCTTTGCCGTCGGCTGGTTGTTGCCGCGCCTGGAGGACTTCCAGGCCCGCCACCCGTTCATCGACCTGCGCCTGTCGACCCACAACAACCGGGTCGACGTCGCCGCCGAAGGCCTGGACTACGCCATCCGTTTCGGCAATGGCGCCTGGCACGGCACCGATGCTGTCCAGCTATTGGAAGCACCGCTGTCGGTGCTCTGCGTGCCGGAACTGGCTCGGCAACTGCACAGCCCCATCGACCTGCTCGGCCAGACCCTGCTGCGCTCCTACCGCACCGACGAATGGCCGGAATGGTTCAGCGCCGCCGGCTTGCCGGCCAGCACCCTGCCTGCGCGCAGCATCGTCTTCGACTCGTCCCTGGGCATGATGGAAGCCGCGCAGCAGGGTATAGGCGTGGCCCTGGCGCCGCCGCTGATGTTCTCCCGGCAGTTGCACGCCGGCAGCATTGTCCAGCCGTTCGCGGTGGGCATCACCACCGGCAGCTATTGGCTGACCCGCTTGCAGTCCCGGGCGCAGAGCCCGGCGATGCTGGCGTTCAAGGAATGGCTGTTGGGAACCGTGCAGAAGGGCTGAAGGCGGTCTGAAGACCAGGTGTTTCCCTGGGCGCAGAGCGTGCGGACGGGGAGGGCGCCAATGCGGATCGCCAGAACCGCCTGGCGCCGTTCTGGTGATCGTTTTTCGCGCGACTCAGCCTTGCAGCGCGGTCATCAGTACCTGCACCAGTCGACCGCCTTGTGAGCCTGGATCCTGATCTTCGACCGGCGTGTTTACACCGTGTCTGGTGTGTTGCATCGACCGACTGAATCCTCAATCGATTCCGGCCACTCACGCCTGGCCGCAACCGACAGAAAGCAGCCCCAGGCGGCGAACCCCGCCGATACGCAATGGTCAACCGATCAAGGGCCTCCGGGCTGCTTCATACCGGCCGGCGACCCTTGATAAGTGGATTCACTCCCATCCTGCTGGCTTGCAGTGCTCGTGGTGATTCTGCCGGTAGTGCATGCAGCACACTTCAGGGGGAGTCGGAGAACTTCAAGCCGGTTCGGGTCCTGCCTGGTGCGGGCGCTGACCGTTGATCGCATCCGCTCCTCTCGCGTAGGAGTACGAAAATGACTCAATCAATGAGGTTCTTCCTATCGATCGTCCTGGCGGCAGTATCCCTGTCATCGGCGAGCCTGTTGAACAGTGCCGGTGCGGCCACCGCCGAGGACCTGGCTACCGACTCCCGGCAAGCCTTGCAAATCCTCTATAAGGCCACTCCGTCCGCCGAAAGCCTTTCGCACAATGCCAAAGCCGTGCTCGTCTTTCCGAAAATCGTCAAGGCAGGCCTGGTGTTTGGTGGCAGCTATGGCGAAGGCGTGCTGATGAAAGGCCAGAAAGTGGAGAATTATTACAACTCCGTCACCGGGTCATGGGGGCTGCAGGCAGGCGCCCAATCGTACGGTTATGCGGTGTTCCTGATGACCGAAAAAGCGCTGAACTATGTGCGCGAGACCAAGGGCTGGGAAGTCGGCGTGGGGCCAACCGTTGTCGTGGTTGACGAAGGGATAGCGAAGAATCTGTCGACCTCGACGCTGAAGGACGATGCTTACGCGTTCATCTTCGACCAGCAAGGGTTGATGGCCGGGGTCAGCATCGAAGGAACAAAGATATCCCTGATCAAGCGCTGAGTTGCGCATTGCCGGGATGCGTTGTTCTGCGTCTGGAGGGGGATGTCGCCAGCCCAGGTTCGAGCGCTGGCGAGATCGGTCGCGGGCAATGTTTGCAGGCGATGATTTTGAGCAGGCCGGATTGCCCGGGCTTGCCGTTGGCGGGCGGGATTGGTGCTTGTGATGCTCCAATCCCGCTGCTCATTTTTACCTGCTGATTATTTCCCCACCACCAACGCCGGAGTGCGCGGCGGAATCAGGCGTTTGTTGCCGGTGGACTCGTAGGCCGCCGCCAGGCGCAGCAGGTTCGAATCGTCGTAGGCGCGGCCGGCGAAGGTCAGGCCGATGGGCATGCCGATGTCTGGCATGACGCCCATCGGCACGGTGACCGTGGGCACGCCCAGGTGGCGGATGGCGAGGTTGCCGTTGGCCACCCAGACGCCATTGCTCCAGGCGATGTCCGCGGACGCCGGGTCGATATCGGCATTGGCCGGGCCGACGTCGGCCACGGTGGGGAAGATCACCGCATCAAGGCCGAGACGGTCCATCCAGTCCTCGAGATCGAGCTTGCGGGTTTTCTCCAGGCCGCGCAGGCCGTCGGGCACGGTGGGGATCTGGTCCCAGGGGGTGATGCCGCGCTCGGCCATCTTCACGTACTCGTCCATGCCGGCGGCGAGGTCGCCTTCGCGGTTGGGCAGGGTGCCCGGGTCGTGAGGGAATATCAGCGGGCCGTCGACGTCCACCAGGCGATTGAGCTGCGGGTCGCCGTTGGCTTGCAGGAAGTCATCGAAGGCCCAGGCGGTCAGGTCCCACAACTCATGGTGCAGGAACTCCTTGGACACCAGGCCGCGGTTGAACACCGTCGGCGCACCGGGGCGATCGCCCTCGCAATTGGACACCAGGGGGAAATCCACTTCGAGCACCTCGGCGCCGGCGGCTTCGAGCGCCTGGCGCGCCTGCTGCCAGAGGCCGATCACCGAAGGGCGGGTGTCGATGCGTTGCCCGGTCGGGCCACCGATCCCCGGCGCCTCGCTGGTGCCCGCCTCGGGGTCGGCGTTGATGTACATGCGCGGCACGCCGAAGCGCTTGCCGGCCAGGGCGCTGCTGCTGGCGGCCAGTTCCTGATAGGACGCCGGGCGCACCGAGGCCACGCTGGGAATCGGCACCCAGGGTTGCAGGCGCCACAGATCGCCACGGGTGTCCGGGTCCTCGGCGACCACCACGTCGAGCACTTCGAGCAGGTCGGCCATGGTCCGGGCATAGGGCACTACCACGTCCATGGTCGGGGTCAGCGGCCAGTTGCCGCGCACCGAGATCACCCCGCGCGACGGGGTGTAGGCACACAAGCCGTTGTTCGAGGCAGGTCCCCGGCCGCTGGACCAGGTTTCCTCCGCCAGGCCAAAGGCGGCGAAGCTGGCGGCGGTGGCGGTACCCGCGCCGTTCGACGAACCCGAGGCGAACGGTGCGGTGAGGTAGGCGGCGTTGTACGGGCTTTCCGCGCGGCCATAGACCCCGCGCTGCATGCCGCCGTTGGCCATGGGCGGCATATTGGTCTTGCCCAGGCAGATCGCCCCGGTAGCGCGCAGCCGTTCGATGGTGAATGCGTCGCGATAGGCGATCAGCCTGGCGAAGGCGGGGCTGCCGGAAGCCGCGGTGAGGCCCTTGACCAGATAGCTGTCCTTGGCGGTGTAGGGAATGCCATCGAGCGGACCCAGGGTTTCGCCCTTGGCCCGGCGGGCGTCGGAGGCCTGGGCTTCCTTGAGCGCGTCGGGGTTGCGTACCACTACCGCATTGAGGGCGGTAGGCGTGTCGGGGCCGTCGTAGGCATCGATCCTGGCGAGATAGGCCTGGACCAGTTCGACCGCCGTGGTCTGGCCCGATTCGAGCGCGGCGCGCAGTTGGGCAATGGAAACCTCGGTGACTTCGATCATGCTGTTACCGCCGGCTGCTGAGGGGTGATGTAGTGAAAGTTGCTATCACACTGGCGCTGGGGTTGGGGCGGCTTGGGCACATCGCTTATCTCACAATGGGTGTTCATATCGGTTCTCGTTGCGCGGCACGACGCGACTGGGGCTGGGCTACAACCTGAGCGGGGTATTTTGCACCAAGTTGCCGGCGGGGAATCGTTAAAGGTTTCGCCGTCGTTGTTGGCGGCTGATCGGCGACTGGCGCCCGCCGTATAGCGGTTGCCGGGCATCGGCGGTTTTTACCTCACTCAGGCCCCAAAAAGTAAGTAGCTGTTTTAAAAACAAATTTATGCATCTTTGACTTCACAGACGACGAAAAAGTTGATAAATTTCCGCGCGTTCTTGCAGAGGCCCCCACGGGGCTTGCAGTGAAAGCAAGCAACAGCAGAGATAGGGGCGTCGCCAAGCGGTAAGGCAGCAGGTTTTGATCCTGCCATGCGTTGGTTCGAATCCAGCCGCCCCTGCCATCTCTCATCCCTCCCTCTATTTATCAAACGCTCCCCCAAGGCACGGCCTCGGCTCCATCCGGATGCTCAAGCGGCCCGCTTTTGTGTGCCCGGAATATTCCCATCACCTCAGCTCTGGTCCGGCGGCTAGCGAAAGCGCGGCGCGATGGCCTCGGCAAACGGGTAATGGACAAAGTAGGGCCGGGCTTCGTCGATGACCCGCTGGAACGAGGGGCGCTGTATCAGCCGCTCGAAATAGGCGCGCAAATGGCGATGGTCATCGGTAAAGGCCACCAGCGTGCTGGCATAGAACAAGGCCGGGGCGGCGGCGCAATCGGCCAGGCTGAAGTCCGGGCTGGCCACCCAGATTCTCGAGGCCAGGCGCCGTTCGAGCATGGTGTATGCGCTCAGCAGGGCTGCGCGTTCCCGGCTCAGGTCGCCGTGGGTGCCATACAGGCGATCGGCGACTATCCGCTGCATCGGCCCCTGGACATGGCAATCGAAAAAACGGTCCCACAGCCGGACTTCCAGCGCGCTGTCCCAATCATCCGGAATCAACGGCTGCCGGCCGCGATAAAACCGGTCCAGGTACTCGATGATCACACTCGATTCCGGCACATCGCGCTGCCGGGCGTGATCGCGGATGACCGGGAACTTGCCCAGCGGCCACAGGCTTTGCAGCTCGGCCCGGTCGGCGTCGTTGGCCAGGTCGATGATGCGTTTTTCAAAGGCGCTGCCGTGTTCGTAGAGGGCGATCAGCACCTTGTGGCAGAACGACGACAGGGGATGGAAATACAGGGTCAGCGGCATGTTCCGGTTCCTCGATGAAGGGTGGGGCGCACGACGTGCCAGCAGGGAAACCCACCTATTATCGGCCGACCCTGGCGGCGAGGCGCTGGCAGGCGACGAGCCGGGCTACAGCCCCCCTGAATATTTCACCGCCGCCGCGGCCCGTGATGGCACATTGAGGATGCGCAGCAGCGACGACACATGGATGCGCACGGTGAAGGGCGAGATCTCCAGTTCGCGGGCGATTTCCTTGTTGGTCTTGCCCTGGGCGATCAGGCGCAGCACCTCGTGCTGGCGCGCGGTCAGGGTGGCGCCGGTGCCCAGCGGCAGCAGGCCGGAAGGGGCGAACTTGACCAGCACTTCGCCTTGGCGAATGGCCAGGACCGCCTGGCCGATCTCGTCCGGGGCGATGTTCTTGCCGATAAAGCCGTCGACGCCGGCGGCCATGACCTCGCCGATCAGCGTCTGGTCATCGACCATCGACACCACGATCAGGGTGGTGCGCGGCAATTGCTTGCGCAGTTCGGCCAGCTGGCTGACGCAGGTCAGGCCTGGAAAACGCAGGTCGAGGATCAGCGTGTCCAGTTCGTCACCGGCCCGGGTCAGGGCGAGTACCCTGTCCAGGTCGCCGGCCTGTTCGATCAGTGCATCCGGCAGCAGGCGCTGGACCGTGCGCAACATGCCCTCGCGAAACAGCGGGTGATCGTCGGCTATGATAATCCGGCATGCCATGGGGTGACTCTCCTTGGGTCGAGCTTTCCTTGAGGCAGCTACTTTAGCAGCGGGCCAGGCAACTGCCTGTGGTTCGTGTCGAGTACGACGACTGGCGCACAAGGATGTTCCCCATGAAATTCGAGAAAAACACCGAGCTCGACCAGGCCAACCTGCGCATTATTGTCGGTTCCTGCGCCGTGGCCTATATCGGCGTGCTGGGGTTCCTGCCCGGGCAGCGGATCGACACCTACCTGCCGATCGTGATCTATATCGTCCTGTTCCTGCTGCTGTCGATCGTCCTGCGCCAGGCCATCGTGCACTGGCCCGGGCATTATCCGGCGCGAAGGATCCTGAGCATGGTCCACGATTACACCGGCACCTCGTTCGGCCTGGTGGTCGGCGGGGAGGCGGCGTTGCCGCTGTACGCGGTGATGGTCTGGGTCAACCTGGGCAATGGCATGCGCTATGGCTCGCGCTACCTGGCGATTGCCACGGCCCTGGCGCTAATGGCGCTGTTGGTGGTCTATCGCCTGACGCCGCTGTGGCAGGCGCAACCCTTCATGGTGCTGATGCTGCTGATCACCAGCACGGTGATCCCGGTCTACGCCCATATCTTGCTGGAGCGCACGCGCAAGGCTTCGGAAGAGGCGATTGCCGCCAACCTGGAAAAGTCGCGTTTTCTCGCCCAGGCCAGCCACGACCTGCGCCAGCCGATCCACTCCATCGGCCTGTTCACCGCCTGCCTGCGCGAGGCGCGCCTGGGCGACGAAGAGCGGCGCCTGGTGGACAACATCGACCGCTCGCTGCTCAACGTCTCGCAATTGTTCCGCTCGATTCTCGACCTCTACACCCTCGACAACGGGCGGGTGCAACCCAGTTTCCAGACTCTGCACCTGGGCGAATTCCTCGCCGACCAGATACGGCAGAACGCCGAAGCCGCGCGCTGGGCCGGGGTCGAGCTGCGCCTGCGCCCCTGTTCGCACTGGGTCCGGGCGGACCCGGCGCTGCTCGCCACCATGGTCCAGAACGTGCTGTCCAACTGCTTCAAGTACGCGGCGCGGCGACCGGTGCTGATTGGCGTGCGCCAGCGCGGCGCGGGGCTGGCCATCGTCATCTATGACCAGGGCCGGGGGATTGCCGAGGAACACCTGCCGAACCTGTTCGAGGAGTTCTATCGCGTGCGCGAGCTACGGGACAAGGACGTCGAAGGCGTGGGCCTGGGCCTGTCCATCGTCAAGCGCCTGGGGCAGTTGATGGGGCTCGAGGTGGCGATCCGTTCGCGGCTGGGCCACGGCACCGCGGTGAGCCTGTTCGGGTTGCCCCTGGCGCCACCGCAGCTGCAAGCCGCCAGCCTCGACGAGGCGCGGCAGGCGGGGCTGCTGACCGGCTTGAAGGTGTGCCTGGTGGAGGATGATCGCAATGTGCTGCTGGCCACCTCGGCCTTGCTCGAGCGCTGGGGCTGCGTGGTCCAGGCCGAGCTTTGCGGCCGGGACCTGGTCAGCGACTGCGACGTCATCGTCGCCGACTATGACCTGGGCAACCACGCCACGGGCATCGAGTGCATCGACAGCCTGCGCCGGCAGCGCGGCTGGGCGGTGCCGGCGCTGATCCTCACCGGGCATGAGGTGGAGAAGATCCAGGCCGCGTTGCACGACCGCAATATCGCCATCCTGTCCAAGCCGGTGCGCCCGGCCGAACTGCGCGGCAGCTTGCGGGCGCTGCGCCAGCATTCTGCGCCGGCGGTCATGCCCGAGGCGTGACAGGACGGTACATGACTGCCCAGGGTTTTCCCGATCACTGTGCACACACCTCCCGCACGCAGTCGCGCAACCAGCGATGCGCCGGATCGCTGTTCATGCGTGGATGCCAGAGCATGGACACGGTGATTTCCGGCGTGTCCAGCGGCAGGGCGAAGCTGTGCAGGCCGCTGCGCAGGTTGTGGGTGTGGCGCTCGGGGACGGCGGCGATCAGGTCCGAGGCGCGGACCAGGGCCAGGGCGGCGGAGAAACCGCCAACGACGGTGGCGATATCGCGCGTCAGGCCCGCCGCCTGCAACGCATCGTCCACCAGCCCGCGATCAAGGCCCTGGCGCGATACCAGCACATGCTCGCCGGCGGCGTAACGGGCGGCGCTGATCGGCCCGCGGCTCAGCGGATGGCCGTTGCGTACCACGCCGATAAAACGATCGCGGAACAGCGCGCGGGTGTGGATTTCCGGGCTGGCGTTGGCGTCCACCACGCCGGTGTCGAGGTCGACCGTGCCGTCGCGCAGGGGCGTGCTGTCCTTGCTGGTTTTCTGCAGGAAATGCAGGCGCACCCCTGGGGCTTCGGCGCGCAGGCGGGCGACCAGGGCCGGGCCGAAGTTCTCGACGAAACCGTCGCTGCTGCGCAGGGTGAAGGTGCGCGCCAGGCGCTGCAGGTCGAGCCGTTCGACGGGGCGCAACATGGCTTCGGCGTCCTGCACCAGGTGGCCGACCCGCTCGCGCAGTTCCAGGGCGCGCGGGGTCGGCACCAGGCCGCGGCCGGCGCGCACCAGCAGCGGATCGCCGGTGGTTTCGCGCAGGCGCGCCAGGGCCCGGCTCATCGCCGACGGGCTTAGCCGCAGGCGCTGGGCGGCGCGCGCCACACTGCCTTCGGCGAGCAGCACGTCGAGGGTGATCAGCAGATTGAGATCGGGTGTGGACATGGCGGCGGCCCCGTCTGGCGTAGAAAGTGAGATGGCGTCAGACGCACGAATAACCTGCAAAGGCTGCGTCTTCCGCCATGTTAGACCGCGGGCTAGATTGGCGACAGCGCCGTTTCGCGCGGGTCAGAACGGGAGTGCAGAGTGAAGCCAGTCAGTAGCGGAACAAAACCGGACGTTGTGTCAGCCGGCTGGGCGCTGGCCAGCCTGTCGCTGTCGATGTTGCTGGCGTCGCTGGGCACCAGCATCGCCAATGTGGGCTTACCGACCCTGGTGCAGGCGTTCGGGGCGAGCTTCCAGCAGGTGCAGTGGGTGGTCCTTGCCTACCTGCTGGCGATGACCGCGCTGATCGTCAGTGTCGGCCGGCTCGGCGACCTGTTGGGACGGCGGCGCCTGCTGCTGGTGGGGATCCTGCTGTTCACCCTGGCCTCGATGCTCTGCGCCGCCGCCCCGACGCTGGGGATGCTGATCGGCGCACGGGCGCTGCAGGGCGTCGGCGCGGCGATCATGATGGCGCTGACCCTGGCCCTGGTTGGCGAGACGGTCAGCAAGGCCCGCACCGGCAGCGCCATGGGCCTGCTGGGCACGATGTCGGCGATCGGCACCGCCCTCGGCCCGTCCCTGGGCGGGGGATTGATCGCCGGGTTCGGCTGGCAGGCGTTGTTCCTGGCCTGCGTGCCGTTGGGCGGGCTGGCCTGGGTGCTGGCTTATCGGTATCTGCCGGCTGCTGGCCGGGCGCGGGCCCTTGAACGAGGCGCGTTCGACCCGCTGGGCACCTTGCTGCTGGCCCTCACGCTGCTGGCCTACGGGCTGGCCATGACCCTGGGCCGCGGCCATTTCGGCCTGCTCAACGCCGGGCTGCTGTTGGCGGCGCTGATGGCGGCTGGCCTGTTTGTCTGGGTGGAAGCGCGGGTGGCCGCGCCGCTGATACGCCTGGCGCTGTTTCGCGATGCGGCCTTGAGCGGCAGCCTGGCCATGAGTGCGCTGGTCTCGACGGTGATGATGGCGACGCTGGTGGTCGGGCCTTTTTACCTGGCCCACGGGCTCGGGCTGGAAACCTTTGCGGTGGGCCTGGCGATGTCGCTTGGCCCCTGTATCACCGCGCTGAGCGGCGTGCCGGCCGGGCGCATCGCCGATCGTTTTGGCGTGCGGCCGATGATCCTCGCCGGCCTCGGCGCCATGGTCCTCGGTTGCCTGATGCTGGCGTTGCTGCCCGCGAGCCTGGGCATTGGCGGCTACCTGGCGCCCATCGTTGTCATCACCCTGGGCTATGCGACGTTTCAGACCGCCAACAACACCGCGGTGATGAGCGAGGTGGGCGCCGAACAGCGCGGGGTGTTTTCCGGCCTGCTCAACCTGTCGCGCAACCTCGGGCTGATCACCGGCGCCTCGCTGATGGGCGCGGTGTTCGCCGCGGTGACAGGGGACCTGAGCACGGCGAGCGCCGAGGCCGTCGGCAGTGGTATGGGCTTCACCTTCGCCCTGGCCGCGGGGCTGGTGGTCATGGCGTTGTCTGTTGCGCTGGCCAGCCAGCTGCGTGGGCGGCAGGCAGTGGATTCGACGGTTTAGCCCGCAGGCAGCGTCGGCCGACCGCAAACATCTTCTGTAGGAGCGAGGCTTGCCCGCGATAGAGCCATTACATACAACCCGCTTCTTGCGTCGGACCAGAGTCCGTCATCGCGGGCAAGCCTCGCTCCTACAGAGGCGTGGCGGGGAGCGGCCGCGATTGCGTGGGACAATCGCGGGCCGTTCCTGGTCCGGTGGTTTTATTGGGCGCTCTCGACGTTCACCGCGTCGTTGTTTGCGCCTTTCCTGACGGTGCCGTTGGTGGTTGAGCAATTGGGCCTGTAGGTACCGACAATGGTGTAGTTGCGCTCCAGGTCGTCGTTCTGGCAGCGCTCGCGCCTGGCGTATCCCAGGTTGATCGGGTCGTAGCGGGCCTCGGGTTCGCGCAAGGGATGAGGCGCCTTCAACTGGGGGATGTCCATTCTCAGAAACACACTGGCATGGATCTTGTCTCGTTCCACCGGTTTGCGGCGAATCAGCCCGGCTTCCTTGTAGGCGGAACTGATCACGTATTTGGCATCGTGGAATTCATCATGCAGCGGACCGCCGATGCACTCGGCCGGCCAGCTCGTGCTGTTGGCGAATAGGCCGTCGCTCTCGAGGTTTTTCAGCATCCAGCGCAGCGGGATGGTCTCCAGTCCCTGGCCACCCTTGGCATACGGGCTTTCACCGCACTTGGCGGTGTCCGGGTCATTGAGGTAGCCGCCCCCCACATCGGCATGCGCGCCGGCGAACCACACCTCTTCCAGTACCTGTGACTTCGATTGCTGCAGGCCGAAACGCAGCAGGCGGAACGAGGCCCTCTGTTCGTCCAGGGACATGGCGTGGTAACCGCGCTCGGCATACAGCTCCAGGCGGTGTTCGTCGGGCTCTTCCTTCAGGTTGGTGCCCACCGCCGGCACGGTGTCGAATACACCGATGACTTTGACCACGACTTTTTCAGCGCTCTTGTCGGGGGTGTCGCCATAGACCCTGATGCCGTTGTCGTGCCGGTACTGCGCCAGAAGCTTGCGCAGCTTGTCGTCGAACCCAGGCACGCCATCGTTTCTCGACTTGTAGATGTCGTACATGTCTTCGACCACATCGTGCATATGGCCGGTCCAGCCCCACAGGAAACTGTCGTCGCGGCTATCGGCTTTCAGGTTGCTGGGCAGGCCGGCGACTTCGATAAAACCGTTCAACGAACGAGCGGTGAAGGCGCCGCGGCTGAAACCGAAGATATAGATCTCGTCACCAGGTCGGTACGCTTCGATCAGAAAGCGGTAGGCCTGGCGGATATTCAGGCTGACCCCGCTGCCGAACAGGGCACCGAAGGGAGTGGTAATGCTGGTGGCCACGCCCTTGTCGTAATAGGGAATGACCCTGGCCCCGTTCCTGGCCTGCTCGAGCGCCTGGTTGTACATGCGCCAGATATTGGTGTTGTCCTCCTTGGTGTTTTCCGTGCCGTCGAGCAGCACCACGAGTTTTCTGGGCTTGGCATTGCTGTACAGGCAGTCGAGGAGTTTCCAGCGCTCCCGGACTTTGAAATAGCCGTCTTCAATACCCTCGGTATCGAACGCATTCGCGCACTTTTGTGCCGAGGCCTGCGATGGGGCCGTTCGGGCTTTGCTCAGTAATTGGGTGTCGAGAGCTTGTGTGGTTTGCAGTTTGATCGCGCTGTTGTGTGGGGTGGAACAGGCTGACAGGAGGGCGAGGCTCAACAGAAGGGTGATGCGCATATCGAAGGTCTCCGTGACCGGATACGGAAGGCGTGGCAATGCAGCCGATGGAGGTCGGTGAGGGTGCCCCGCTGGCTGCTCAAGTGAACCTAGTCGAAGGTTGTCAAAATGCCATCATCGGGTCGGAATCAGGTTCCCCTGAGCGACGCCAGCGCCATGAGCGGAGAGGGCGGCCAGGAGTCACCCCGCGCTTTCCCCCACCAGCAACGCGCTGTAGGCCCGCAACCGCTGCACGAATTCACTCACCGAACCCTGGGAAACATAGGCCTGCTTGAGGAAGAACGCGGCGTACTCGGCCATCCCTGGTTCGGCCGCGGTCAGCAGCTGCGCATGCTCCTCCAGGGTGGTCGGCCAGCCGCGTTCCTGTTCGCCGCGCAGCAGGTTGGCCGAGCGCAGCGCCTTGCGCGCCGCAGCCCGTTGCAGGCGTTGTTGCTGCAACGGTTCGCGGCTTTGTTCCAGCTGCTGAGCGTAGCCTTCCAGCACCTGGGGGAAGTCGCCATTCAGTGCCTGGGCGATGGTCCGGCTCGGGCGGAAAGGCTCGAAGCGCAGCCCCAGGTCATTGCCCCAGATGCAGCGGCACTGATGCTTGAGCCAGAAACCCCAGCGGTAGCGATTGTCGGGCGCCAGCACCTCGCTGAGCACGCCGATATCGAAATCGATCTTCGACACTTCCGGGTGCCGCGCCTCCAGCGCTTGCCGAGTCTGCTCCAGCCGCTGGCGCTCCGCGGGGCTCGGCGCCCAGGCCAGGACCAGGGTCACATCCAGGTCGGAGGTGCCCGGCCGCGCGTCGCCACGGGCCACGCTGCCGTAGAGGTACAGGCCATCGAGCAGCGCCGGAAAACGCCGCGAGAGCATCGCGCGCAACTCATCCACCAGGTGGCTGAACGCTGGTTGCAACGGCTGGTCGGGCAGGGACTGGATAAAACCTTCGGCGTCGACGCCTGGGTACTGCGACATGGTGATCTCGGTGGGGCAATGGCGATGAAAACCGCCCGGGCCAGGCGGGCGGTTGGCAGACAGTCTGGCTGACTTCACGGATCGCGCAAGCCGGCGCGGTTCAACGCCACGCCGTCACGGGTCGAGGCTCGCCAGATCGTTACCGAGGGGCGTCGGCGACTCGCCGTTGATCGCGCACAACAGCGCCGTGATGGCTTCCCCCTCGACCATGCCGCGCTCTTGCAGCAGGTCCGCCACCGCGCCGACCGCCGGCCAGTAGCGATGCACCAGGCAACTGGCGCGGGCCAGGGCCCGGGATTCGGCGTCGAGCAGCTTGCGCGGTGGCAGCAGGCTGATCAGCTCATGAGCGCGGCTCAGGTCGCCGCGGCCGCTGCCTCTTATCAGCCTGTCGGATCGGCCATGGCGGTAGATCGCTTCGGCCACCGGGCCGGCAAAGCAATGCAGCAGGTCGCGCTCGATGGACTCGATCATCGATGGCAGGTATTCGGCGATCCCCGGGGCGTCGAAGGCGGGGCGCGGGACCAGGTAATCGGCTTCCACCAACCCCTCTACATAGCGCGGGTTGCCCCGCCGATCGAGCATCGGACCCGCGTCGGCTTCGGCCCTGGTGCGCACGGTAATGCGGGCGATCGGCTGACCGTTCCACCAGAAGGCCAGGGCGTGGCCGGCTTCGTGGATGGCCGTGCAACGCGGGCGCTGGTTCATGGTCTTCTCCCGTGCTCTGTACGCGTCGGGCGGACGAAAAAGGCGGGGGCATCAGTCGAAAAAACCGCCAGAGGCCCCCGCGGGCGCTGTCCCTATCATTGGCTTCGGCCTTGGACCCCGGGTAAAAGCTTGTCCCTATCAACAACCAATAGTCCGGCTATTAGCGATCCGCCACAGAGGGGCTAGCCTTAATTCAGCGCTGGCGCGAGCCGGCCGGATGAGACCTGATCGAGAGATAACGAAAAACGAGTCAGAAGCGTACTGGGCTTACCGTGGGCCACCGTCCTGGCAACTCGCTTGCCGCTCTGCAGCATGCCCTGTGGCCACACCCATCAGTTGAGCGAACTGTGAGCCCCGCAACCTATGTCATTGCTTTCGCCTGTCGCTATTTCGCGCCCATCCGGGGCGGATAGCTGGATGAATACGACCAAAGGTAGCTCCTCATGGCAAACGAATCGAAATGCCCGTTCAACCATGCCGCCGGCGGTGGCACGACCAACCGCGACTGGTGGCCGAACCAACTGAACCTGAAGATCCTGCACCAGCATTCGCCCCTGTCCGACCCCATGGACGAGGACTTCAACTACGCCGAAGCCTTCAAAAGCCTGGATTTCCAGGCCCTGAAACAAGACCTGCATGCGCTGATGACCGACTCCCAGGACTGGTGGCCCGCCGACTTCGGCCACTATGGACCACTGTTCATCCGCATGGCCTGGCACAGCGCCGGGACCTACCGCGTCGGTGATGGCCGTGGCGGCGCCGGTTCCGGCCAGCAGCGTTTCGCGCCGCTCAACAGCTGGCCGGACAACGTCAGCCTCGACAAGGCGCGCCGGCTGCTGTGGCCGATCAAGCAGAAGTACGGCCGCAACATCTCCTGGGCCGACCTGATCGTGCTCACCGGCAACGTCGCCCTGGAGTCCATGGGCTTCAAGACCTTCGGTTTTTCTGGCGGTCGCCCGGATGCCTGGGAGCCGGACGAAGACGTCTACTGGGGCTCGGAAAACAAATGGCTGGGCGGCGACACCCGCTACGGCAAACCGGATAAAGCCGCCATGCAAGAACCCGGCGAGGGCCAACTGGTGGCCGAGCCTGGCAATGAAGAAAGCCGCACCGACCAGGGGCGCAACCTGGAAAACCCCCTGGCCGCGGTGCAGATGGGCCTGATCTATGTGAACCCGGAAGGCCCCGAGGGCAACCCGGACCCGCTGGCCGCCGGCGTGGATATCCGTGAAACCTTCGGCCGCATGGCGATGAACGACGAAGAAACCGTGGCCCTGATCGCCGGCGGCCACGCCTTCGGCAAGACCCACGGCGCCGGCCCCGCCGACAATGTCGGCGCCGAACCCGAAGCCGCCGGCCTGGAACTGCAGGGCCTGGGCTGGAAGAGCACCTTCGGCACCGGCAAGGGCGCCGACACCATCACCAGCGGCCTGGAAGTGACCTGGACCACCACGCCCACCCGCTGGAGCAACAACTACCTGGAAAACCTGTTCGGCTTCGAGTGGGAACTGACCAAGAGCCCGGCGGGTGCGCACCAGTGGACGCCCAAAGGTGGCGCCGGCGCCGGCATCATCCCCGATGCCCACGACCCCTCCAAGCGGCGCAACCCGACCATGCTGACCACCGACCTGGCGCTGCGCTTCGACCCGATCTACGAGCCGATCTCGCGACGCTTCCTGGAGAACCCGGACCAGCTGGCCGACGCCTTCGCCCGCGCCTGGTTCAAGCTGATCCACCGCGACATGGGCCCGCTCTCGCGCTACCTCGGCCCGGAACTGCCCCACGAAGAACTGCTGTGGCAAGACCCGATCCCCGCGGTGGACCATGCCCTGGTCAACGACAGCGATATCGCCGCACTCAAGGCCAAATTGCTGGCCTCGGGCCTGTCGGTGTCGCAACTGGTGTCCACCGCCTGGGCGGCGGCGTTCAGCTTCCGTGGTTCCGACAAACGCGGCGGCGCCAACGGCGGGCGCCTGCGCCTGGCCCCGCAAAAGGACTGGCCAGTCAACCAGCCCGAGCAACTGGCCAAGGTGCTGGCGACCCTCGAAGGGGTCCAGAAGGACTTCAACAGTGCGCAATCCGGTGGCAAGAAAATCTCCCTGGCCGACCTGATCGTGCTCGGCGGCAGCGCCGGCATCGAACAGGCCGCGAAAAACGCCGGCCTCGACATCAACGTACCGTTCTCCCCTGGGCGCATGGACGCCAGCCAGGAGCAGACGGACGTCGAGTCGTTCGGCTACCTCGAACCCATCGCCGATGGCTTTCGCAACTACCTCAAGACCCGCTACGCGGTACCGGCCGAAGCGCTGCTGATCGACAAGGCGCAACTGCTGACCCTCACCGCCCCCCAAATGACGGTGCTGATCGGCGGCCTGCGCGTGCTCGACATCAACGTCGGCCACACTCCCCACGGCGTCTTCACCACCCGGCCGGGCGCGCTGACCAACGACTTCTTCGTCAACCTGCTGGACATGGGCGTGGAATGGAAACCTGTCTCCGACGCCCAACAAGAGTTCGAAGCCCGCGACCGCAAGACCGGCCAGGTCAAATGGACCGGCACCCGCGTCGACCTGGTCTTCGGCTCCAACGCTCAGTTGCGGGCCCTGGCCGAGTTCTATGCCAGCGCGGATGCGCAGGAGCAGTTCGTAAAGGACTTTGTCGCGGCGTGGGTCAAGGTGATGAATCTGGATCGGTTTGATTTGCGGTGAGGAGGGCGCCTTGAGGTCTGGAAACAGGGCTCTCGACCTGATGGTTCAGGTCGGGGGCACCCGGCCGGAGGTAGGCGCGTCATAAACCATTCGGTGTTTTGAAAGTTGCTGACGCCTCCCAGTGTGGAGGCGTTTTTTTGTCCGAGGGGAAGGTGCGGCGACTGTTCGCGGGGTGACGATTGCCTGGGCTCATTGGCACAGGACGGGGATATCCACCTCTTGAACGTGTCGATAACCTGTCCTTTCTCTGACTACTCAAGTGCATTTGATCTGATCAGGATCAGGTTTTCCTTACGGCAATTTTGGATAATTCCTACCCCTATACCTTCGTCTCTTTGGGTATGGTGGCAAGCCTGATTTGGACGCCTGATGTGGCGGCCACAGGCCCATCAGATCAGGCATCGAGAACATGCAAGTGGTGTGAGTGCGGAGTTGATCCTCGTGCATTTTTACAAATAGGTTGCTGCCGTCAAGGATGATGAGAACGGCAGTTACAACGGTTGGTTCCGCCGTGGCCTGCCTGCTGTGGTCGAAGGTCCGCTACGGTTTGCCGTGACACAGGAGTCATCTGGCAGCGGTGGGGACGGGACCGTTCCCACCGACTCCGGACTGGCCCCCGGCAAAGCCGGCATCAAGGCCAGCTTCCGCCAGGGCGGCAAGGGCGTCGGGCAGTACAACACCGACAAAGGCTACGAACATCAACACAGCTACAACGACAAACGTGCCCAATGGGCCACTCTCTATGGCGTTATCAAAATTGCCCAGCATGCTGACTGGGCAGGAGGTTCATGATGCGCCGGCGTCAGTTCTTCGCTGTTCTTGGCATAGTTGCTTTGACCAGTATCACCAGTTGCACATCATTCTCCTCTTCTCGGAACCCTTCCATGGACAAGAGCGGATGGATCACCCATTGCTTTGGCAGATTCCTGATTGATTTGCCGCCCCAGGCGGAAATCAGAGCGGGTTACTACCTGTGGGGTGACAATATCGAGGCTCTTGACGAAACGCCTGCGGCCTTGGCCGCCAAAATCAATCGACGTGAGCAGGAATTAAAAAGCCAACAACATGATTCGAAGGGCAGTATGTTTCTTCGCCGGTTGGATTTTGGTGCAGGTGCATCTGGATTGTTATCTTGGTCTTCGGAAGTCGCTTCTAAGGTATATCTTCTAGATACCTACCTTGTTTCTCAGCCAGCATGGCGCGCTTATAAATGGACGGGAGAGGTGTCGACAGATAGAGAGCTTCGCGCCATAGAAATTTCTACCGCTCTAGCCCGCAATTTTCGCTCCCGTGAACCCAATGAAATTCCCACCGAGCCGGGATTTTGTATTGATCGTGCCTACATCGCAGGCAGTAACTTTCAGAGCGAACGTTTCGATATCGGCGTGACTTTCCCGGATCATCCTGGCGCCCACTTCGAATTCACCTCCAGCACTGGCGCAGAAGAGGATCGCCTGCTGGATCGGGTGAGTGGTTTCCTCGCAGGTGCCGCCAGGATGGTGCTGGGGATCGAGACCCTGCGCAAAAAGGAGCGTGGCGGCGCGGTTCCTGCCGACGAATACCTGTTGGCCAGTACTGACAAGGGGCAACGCATCTATACGTTCGCCTGGGAAGCTCAAGGCAAAGATGACTCGATTACCGAGCCAAACATTTCAGCCGCGCTTGGCGTACTCGAACGTAGCCCTGACAGCAGCGGCAAGCTGCCTACGCCCCCATTCAAGTCAGACAAAGAAGCGCTGGAATTATGGGACACCATCATTGGCTCTATCCGCTTGCGCCCGGTGTCTTCGCGTGACGGTAATACAGCAGGCTCCTGAATATTTATCCTTCGAAGGGCGCAAGGCCCAAGGAGGGAGGAGTGTTTGTGAGTACAACGGAAAAGGAGCAGATATGGACATCATCCGACTCGGCGATTCCACCAGTCACGGTGGAACCGTGATCGAAGCGTTCAACCAGACCGACCTGAACGGCAAACCCATGGGCGGGGTCGGGCACAAGGTCACCTGCCCTTTATGCAAGGGCGTGTTTCCTATTGCCGAGGGCAGCGCCTTGCTGGATGTCGGCGGTGTTCCCGTGGCGCTCCATGGAATGAAAACCGCCTGTGGCGCCAGCCTGATCGCCAGCAGGCCTAAAGGCGACGCCGGGAGTTAGTCAGGTAGAGGGTGGGTAGCTACACGGACTTGCCCACCCGTTTGCATTCGACCTGCCATGACATCTCCTCGTTTTGATTCGTTCTTAACTAGCGAAAGACAACCGCTCCCTACCATTGCGTCAAACTCGACGATCCGTGCTTCACCGCGCCAACCTCTGCGAAGGCGACGACGCAACCGGAGAAGGGAATCTGTGCTCTCAAACCAGCATCGACTGCTGGGCGAAGATACCCGCCATCGCGCCTTGCCATGATGCCGTGGTGACCGATGCCATGAGGGGGTTTGCCAGGTCGCCGGCGGCGTAGATGCCGGGCATGCTGGTTTCGCGGCGCTCGTCGACCTTGAGGGCGATGCCCAGGGGTGTATCGACCGTGTCGAGGTCCAGCGATTCATGCAGGCGTGCGGACGGCTTGTTGCGCGGATGGGCGAACAGAATGTCGACCGCGACAGGGGGGCCGGCGTCGAGCCTGACGGTGGCGTTATAGCTCTCGTCATGGTCGATTTCGGTGATCCGGCCATCGACGACAGAGATGCCGCGGCGCGCCAGATCGGCCCGGATGTCGGGTGGAATGTCGTGACCATTGGCGAAGACCGTCAATGTGTCGGTCCAGTCGTGGTACAGCTTGACGTAGTTGTGCGACGGCGGGCCGGACCAGACGAGGCCCCAATGCCGGCCGGCAACTTCAAAGCCGTCGCAATAGGGGCAGGGCACGATGGAGGAGCCCCAGCCTTCGGCAAAGCCGGGAACTTCAGGCATCTGGTCGGCGACGCCATAGCTCAGGATCAGGCGGCGCGCCCTGAGGCTTTCGCCATCGCCAGTGAGGACGGAGAAATCGTCGATGACGCCGGAGATGCTCTCGGCCCGCGCAGTGGCCAGCCTGACCGTGGGATAGCGCGCCAGCTGCTGCCGCGCCTCGGCCAGGATCTCCAGCGGTGGCTTGTGGTCGTGGCCGAGCAGGCCATGCGAGTGGTCGGCGAAGCGATTGCGCGGCAGGCCGGTGTCGAGAACGGTGACCTTGCGCCGGGCACGGCCGAGCTGCAAGGCGGCGGCAAGACCGGCAAAACTGCCGCCGATGATGATGACGTCATTCATGGTGATGGGCTCCGCGCTGTGGATGAAGGGAGATCGGCTTGCACACTTAAGATACTTTGGAGTACCCTAATTCAAGAATTAGAATACTGTCAAGTACTGGAATTTTTATGAGCGAAAACAGCCAGAGCCGGCGCGGCCGGCCCGCCAACGAGGCGCTTGGCCAAACGATAGCCGACGCCGCGTGCGAACTTTTTGTGGAATTGGGTTTTCAAGCGACGACCATGGATAAGGTCGCCAAGCGGGCGAAGATATCCAAGCTAAGCATCTATCGGCACTTCGAGAACAAGGAGGCGCTGTTCAGCGCGGCCATCGCGGCCCACTGCCAGCAGTTTGCACCTCAGGCCCTTTTTGAAGGCGTCGACGGTTCGGCCGAAGATCAGCTCATGGCGGTGGGATCAACCCTGCTTCGCACGCTGTTGAGCCCGGACGTGCGCAGTGTCGAAGCCATGATCATGGCCGACAAGACCAATCAAAAGTCGTTAAGCAAGCGCCAATACGAAGCCGGCCCCGCCTATGTCATCGCCCAAATAGAGGCCCTGTTGCGTCAGTTGCACGCGAAGGCGGTTCTGAACGTGCCCGATCCTCTACGGTCAGCTCGCTTGTTTGCCGCGCTTTTCAAAGGGTCCGATCTTCTGATTATCGCGCGCTTCGATGAGGCGAGAGCCGAGGACGATAACGAAATCGAATCCTATTGCCGGTCGGCCGTCGCCATGTTCATCGCCGCACACCGTGGCGACGACCGCGCGGGCGTATAAGCATTTGATTGTTCCGGGCAGCTTGGCCTGGGCGGTCGTCCAGGCGCTTCGTCATATTGGGCCGACGCGCGCCAATATGGCGACAGTATCGAAACGTTGCTTTGGTGGATCAATGGCAGCCCTCGGAAAACCCTAAACTACGAAACGCCCGCTAAACGATTTAGCCAGTCTGTTGCATCGACCGGTTGAACCCACAGCCAGAAGCGGGCATTCGTTCGTATCGGCCAACGACGAAATGAAAGCGAGTCAGCACGCTTTGTGCGACATCCATCTATCTGCTCTACGACTGAGTCTGCGATTGGCTGGATAATGATTCGGTCATTTGCGCGTGACACACCGCCAGAATTTCATCGGCCAGCGCCGAGTCGTCAGGACAGGCGCGCGACAAGATGATCGCCCCGACCGCGCGGGCCAGCAGGTCGATCATTTTCACCCTCGCTTCACCCGGCGCCGCATCCGGCCCGGTCGGGTATTTTTCGCCGAGCGTTTGCAATGTGCGCTCGATGCCTTCAGCGAATGCCGACTTCAAATCGTCCGACTGACGCGCCGCGTCACCGCACAACGCCGCCATGGTGCAACCCGTGGCGCGCCCGTCGCGATGATCCCTGGACACATACACATCGATGAAATCCTTCACGCTCAATTCTTCGGCGCTGGCAAGTGACTGCGCAAGGCTGTTAGCCGAGGCTTCGGCCATCAGGTCCGCCTTCGAACCGAAATGTTTGTAGAAACCGCCATGGGTGAAACCGGCGGCGGCCATCAAGTCGGCCACGCCGACACCGTCAAAACCGCGCTCGCGAAACATGATTGAGGCCGTTTCGACGATGTGCTCCCGGTTTAGCTGGGCCTGAGCCTTGGACACTCGCATGGGAAATACCTCGCTACCGCTGGAAATTCATCGGCTGATGATACATAGATGTTGACCATAATCAAAACCGTTGACAGTTTAGATTTCGATCATCATCCTAATCGAAAGCGACCTGACCATTTCCCAACGGACACGGAACAAACACCCATGAGCGACCTGAATCTGTTTACCCCTTACACGCTTGGCGCGCTGACGCTGGCGAATCGCGTGGTTCTCGCGCCACTGACGCGCAATCGCGCAGGCAAAGGCTTTGTGCCGAGCGAGTTCGCGGCTGCCTATTACAGCCAGAGGGCCAGCGCGGGCTTGCTGATTTCCGAAGCCTCGCAGATCTCGCAGCAGGGGCAGGGCTATCAGGACACCCCGGGCATTTACACGCAGCCGCAGATAGAGGGATGGCGCAAGGTGACCGATGCCGTGCACGCCAAGGGCGGGAGAATTTTCCTGCAGTTGTGGCATGTGGGCCGCGTATCCCACGTGGATCTGCAACAGCACGGCGCGGCGCCGGTAGCCCCTTCCGTGCTTCGTCCTGCAACCAAGGTGTTCGTCAACAATCGCTTCGAGGACGTTTCCGAGCCGCGAGCGCTGGAGACTGACGAACTGCCGGGCATCGTCGACGATTTCCGCCAGGCGGCGGCAAACGCCATTGCGGCAGGCTTTGACGGCGTGGAAATCCATGGTGCAAACGGCTATTTGCTGGACCAGTTCATCAAGGACGGCTCCAACCTGCGGACGGATGCGTACGGCGGCTCCATCGCCAACCGTGCGCGCCTGCTGCTGGAAGTGACGGCCGCCGTGGTCGCCGAGATTGGCGCTGATCGCACGGGCATCCGCCTTTCGCCTGTCTCGCCGGCCAATGGCATATCGAGCAGTGATCCACAGGCTCAGTTCGATTACATCGTCGAGCAACTCAATGCTCTGGACATCGTTTATCTGCACGTCGTCGAAGGCGCGACCGGTGGGCCACGCGATGTGGCGCCCTTTGATTTCGATGCCTTGCGCCGGCGCTTCAAGAACACTTACATCGCCAACAACGGCTATGACCTGGACCTGGCCACGGCACGCCTTACACATGACAAGGCTGACCTGATCGCCTTTGGCCGTCCATTTATCGGCAACCCTGATCTGGTGGAGCGGCTCAAGACCGGTGCGCCACTGTCCGCCTTCGACCCCACCACTCTCTACGGCGGCGGTGCGGCGGGATACATCGACTATCCGACGCTTGCCGAATCAAGCGCTGCCGCGAACTAGGCACTGGCCGATCGAGCCTGGTTTTACTCGTGCATCAATCCCAATTCATGTCCCCGAAAAAGAGCTGACATCATGACGACTCGCCCCACCGTTCTCATCACTGGCGCTTCCACCGGCATCGGCGCGGTTTACGCCGAGCGTTTCGCCCAACGCGGGCATGCTCTGGTGTTGGTCGCCCGCGACCACTCGCGCCTGGAGACGCTCGCCGCAACGTTGCGTGGCGAACACAACGTCGCCATTGAAGTGCTTCCAGCCGACCTGACTCAACTCAGCGACCTGCACATCGTCGAAGCACGCCTGCGGGATGACGCGCGCATCGGCATTCTCGTCAACAATGCCGGCGCCGCACAGTCCGGCCACTTCATCGAGCAAAGCACCGACAGCGTTGCACAACTGGTGGCCCTCAACACCACCGCGCTGGTGCGGCTCGCCAGCGCCATCGCGCCACGCCTGGCCAAGGCAGGTGAAGGCGCGATCATCAACATCGGTTCGGTGGTGGGGCTGGCGCCGGAGTTCGGCATGTCGGTCTACGGGGCGACCAAGGCGTTTGTGCTATTCCTTTCCCAAGGCCTGAGCCTGGAACTTTCGCCGCAGGGTGTTTATGTGCAAGCCGTACTGCCCGCCGCCACCCGCACGGAGATTTGGGATCGCGCCGGTATCGACATCAACACCTTGAGCGAAATCATGGAGGTGGGTGACCTGGTCGATGCCGCACTGGTTGGCTTCGACCGTCGCGAACCGGTGACCATTCCTCCGTTACAAGAAGGCGAGCGCTGGGATGCCTTGCAAGCCGCGCGCCAGGGGCTTTTGTCGCAGATCAGGCAATCCGCCGTGGCGCAACGCTATTTGACTCAGGTCTGAACCCTGTCGATCAGGTCGGCCTCGCCCCGCAATCGGAGGGAATAAACATGACCCCCATGGCTACCCGCAATCACTCGGGTTCGCAGCTGTCATTTATCAATGCGGTGAACCAGTCGGTTCTGATTGGCGGGATACATTTCGCCTATCGTGACCTGGGCCCCAAGACGGAGGTCCCGCTGGTCATGTTTAACCATTGGGGGGCTGTGCTGGATAACTTTGACCCCCGCATCGTCGACGGTCTGGCAAAAAACCGGCGTGTCATCACGACCGATTACCGCGGTATCGGTGGCTCGGGTGGCGCCGCGCCATTGACCGTCGGTGAAATGGCTGACGATGCAATCGGCCTGATTCGTGCGCTGGGTTTTGACAAGGTTGACCTGCTCGGTTTTTCACTCGGCGGCTTCGTCGCTCAAGACATCGCCCTGAAAGCTCCCGAACGAGTGCGCAGATTGATCCTCACCGGAAGCGGACCGGCCGGTGGCACAGGCATCGACAGCCTCGGTTCGGTGACCTGGCCCTTGATGGTCAAAGGTTTGCTGACGCTGCGAGACCCCAAGTTCTATCTGTTCTTTACCACCACGGCTAATGGCCAACGCGCCGCGTCCGAGTATCTGCAACGTTTGAAAGAGCGCCAGGAAGATCGGGACAAAGGCCCGACACCCCGCGCGTTTCTACGGCAGTTCAAAGCCATTACCGCGTGGGGCAGGCAGGCCTCGCAAGATCTCGGTCGCCTGCGGATGCCGACCCTGATCGCCAACGGGGACAACGACATCATGGTGCCCACCGTGAACTCGATCGAGCTGGCGCAGCGAATCCCCAACGCGCAACTGATCATTTATCAGGACGCCGGGCACGGCAGCATTTTCCAGTACCACACCGATTTCGTGGCCAAGGCCGTGGCGTTCCTCGACGCCTGACGGCCTGCACGTCTAATCGCATCAAGGTTGCCGTGGCCGCGCCCATTCTCACTTCACCGACAAGAGTATCTGCAACATGAAGGCATTTTTTATCGACCGCTACGGCAAGCAGGACGGAATGCTTGGCGAAGTGCCCGACCCTGCGGTCGGTGTGCATGACGTTCTGATCCAGGTGCATGCAACGAGCGTGAACCCTTTGGACTCAAAGATCAGAACGGGGGAGTTCAAGCTGATCCTGCCCTATACCTTTCCATTGGTATTGGGCAATGACCTGGCCGGAGTTGTCGTTCGCACGGGGTCGGCGGTGAAGCGATTCAAGCCAGGAGACCAAGTCTATGCCCGTCCTCCCGAGGCCCGGATTGGCACCTTTGCCGAACTGATCGCCGTGAGCGAAAGCGCGCTCGCGCTGAAACCCTCGAATCTCGATATGGCCGAAGCGGCTTCCATTCCCTTGGCCGCCTTGACGGCCTGGCAGGCGCTGGTTGAGATCGCCCAGGTGAAAAAAGGCCAGAAGGTGTTGATTCATGCCGGATCCGGCGGTGTCGGCACGCTTGCCATCCAGCTCGCCAAACACCTCGGCGCCTTCGTTGCGACCACCACCAGCACGGCGAATGTCGAATGGGTGAAAGCACTCGGGGCGGATGTGGTCATCGATTACAAACAGCAGGATTTTGCAAACGAGTTACGTGATTTCGATGTGGTGTTGAACAGCCTCGGCGCCGATGTACTGGATAAATCGCTCAAGGTTCTCAAGGCTGGCGGACAGCTCATTTCCCTTTCGGGGCCGCCGACCGCGCAATTTGCCCAAGAGCAAGGCTTGTCCTGGGTGCTGGGGCAAGTCATGCGCCTGCTGAGCAGCGGTATTCGCAGAAAAGCCCGTAAGCACGGGGTGAACTACACCTTTTTGTTTATGCGCGCCGACGGGATGCAACTGCAGAAAATCACCTCGCTTATCGAGGCTGGCGTCATCAAGCCGGTCATCGATCGTTCCTTCCCTTTTGAATCGATTGCAGAGGCGCTGCGGTACGTCGAGCAGGGCAGGTCAAAAGGCAAAGTCACCGTCACAATCAAATAGCGCACTACAAAACATGTCGGTAGATAACGTAGACGTCACCCAGTATCAGGTTCCCGCGCCTGAACCAGAGCCGCCCAACATGCCCACACAGGAGCCGTTGCCACCGAAAGTCGCGCCTGCAGAAAAACCGACGATCATCTGGCGCAGTTTGATGCTTGAGCAGTAACGAGAAATGCTTCATTGCAATTGAAACGATGCTTGCTGCGTCACCGGCTCCCAGCAAATGGCAAGTTCGCCGAAAACCGCCATTCACGAAAGGGCCATCGGACGACCAGAGCCCCCGCGCACCAAGCCCCGCCAACCGCCGAACTATAATTAACAAGCACCCCATCTGCCCGGCGAGTACCGCTGCGCCCATCGGTTACCCAGCAAGCTCACCCGCCCGGCAGAGGGCAGTCCAACCAATGGGACGGGACGCCCAACTGATGACACGAGAGGGACCCGCCATGAAACTTCATTCCTTCCAGCATTACTCCCATGGTCTGGAAATGGCCGTTCACGATGCATGGGTCACCACCAAGGTGAGGTCGGCCCTGACCTTTGCCGAATCGACCCGTGGTTTGCCTATCCATGTCAAGACCCATGCAGGCATGGTGACCTTGAGCGGTCGGCTCAACACCCATAAACAGTGTGAGCAGGCTGTCAGCCTGACCCGTGGGGTACACGGCGTCGCCGGCATCGATGCCAGCGACTTGCAGACCCATATGTTCACGCCGGGAAGCCTGCCCGAAGCGCCCAACGCCGAAGAGACCAGCGAATACCCTTCGCCGTCGGCGACGAAGAGGGACGACAAATGACCAAGGCGAAGGCTTGAGTGTCGCGCCGGGAGGGCAGGGCCACGCTGGGTTCGAGGGCCTTTTCGGCGGGGCCTCAGGAGGGTCGTCAGCACGTTGAAAGCCCTGCCCGGTCGGGTGGGGCTTTCTCTCAGTTGCCAAAGGGTTGCACCCAGCCAGGCCGTATCTGGCCCGTTGCAACGCGCGGGCAGTCCCTTCAGCCCAGCGCGGCCAGCATCAAATCCAGATTCTCCACCGCCGCCCCCGCCGCGCCTTTGCCCAGGTTGTCGAACACCGCCGCCAGCAACACCTGCCCCTCACCCTCGAACACCATCAAGCGCATAGCGTCGGTATCGTTCAGCACCCGCGGATCAAGCCCCGTGAGTTCTTGTGCCTGCCGAAGCGACATCACCTGCACGCAACCGCTCCCGGCGTAGTGCTGCTCCAGGCAGGCCTGGATACGCGTGGCGTCCACGCCCGGGGCGAGCAGGCGCAGCTGTAGAGGAATGGTCAGCACAATGCCCTGGCGAAAGGCACCGTAGGCCGGGACGAACAGCGGCCGTTCGCTCAGGCCACTGTGTTGCTGGATCTCCGGCACATGCTTGTGGGCCAGGCCCAGGCCGTAGATCTGGAAAGGAGCGGCTTTGGACGCATTCGGCCCTTCATGGGCTTCGACCGCGGCGCGGCCGCCGCCGGAGTAGCCGGAGATCGCGTTGATGCTGATCGGGTAGTCCTTCGGCAGCAGTCCGGCTTGCAGCAAGGGGCGCAGCAGGCCGATGGCGCCGGTGGGGTAGCAGCCGGGGTTGCTTACGCGCTTGGAGATGGCGATGCGCTGTGCCTGTTGCGGGTGCATTTGCGCGAAGCCGTAGGTCCAGTGGGGGTGGGTACGGTGCGCGGAGCTGGCGTCGATCACCCGCACCGCCGGGTTGCGAATGCTGGCGACGGCGTCGCGGGCGGCATCGTCGGGCAGGCAGAGCAGGGCGATGTCGCAGGCGTTGATGGCTTCGGCGCGACGTTGCGGGTCTTTGCGCTGGTCGGCGGCGAGGGTCAGCAGGTGCAGATCGCTGCGATCGCGCAGGCGCTGGTGGATCTGCAACCCGGTGGTGCCCTGGTCGCCGTCGATAAATACGAGGGGTGTGCTCATGCTGTGTGCTCGCAAGCGGGAATAGATTGGGTAAATCTTCCGGCTGAAGTTGAAATAGAGAAAGTTGAATTTAATAACGCTAAACTTCAGTTTTTCTGAATCTGGAGCAGGCCATGCGTGAGATCAGCCTCGACCGGTTGCGCACCCTGGTGGCGATTGTCGACCTGGGGTCCTTTGCCGAAGCGGCCCGCGCGCTGAACCTGGCGCCGCCTACGGTCAGCCTGCATATCGCCGACCTGGAGGCGCGGGTCGGTGGTTCGCTGTTGTCGCGCACCCGCGGCCGGGTACAACCCTCGGCCATTGGCGAAACCCTGGTGGAACGGGCGCGGCGGCTGTTGGCCGATGCCGAGCAGGCGCTGGAGGATGTGCAGCGCCAGGTGCTGGGCCTGGCCGGGCGGGTGCGCCTCGGGGCATCCACCGGCGCCATTGCCCAATTGCTGCCCCAGGCCCTGGAAACCCTTGGCCAACGCCATCCGGGTATCGACCTGCAGGTGGCGGTGCTGACCTCCCAGGAGAGCTTGAAGAAGCTCGCCGAAGGTTCGCTGGATATCGGCCTGGTGGCCCTGCCGCAAACCCCGGTCAAGGGCTTGCGTATCGAGCCCTGGCGCAAGGACCCGGTCATGGCTTTCCTGCCGGCCCGCTGGCAATGCCCCGATCCGGTGACGCCGCAATGGCTGGCCGCCCAACCGCTGATCCTCAACGACCACAGTACCCGGTTGTCGCGCCTGACTTCGGAGTGGTTCGCCCTGGGCGGCCAGCAACCCACGGCGCGCATCCAGCTCAACTACAACGACGCGATCAAGAGCCTGGTGGCCGCCGGTTATGGCGCCACCTTGCTGCCCCACGAAGCCGCCACGCCGCTGCCCGACACCCGGATCGCCATGCGCCCGTTGCAGCCGCCGCTGTGGCGTCAGTTGGGCATTGCCCATCGGGACGGCGACGTGGAGCGCTCGACCCAGCATGTGCTGGAGGTGCTGTGGGGGCTGAGCGCCGATTGATAACGGAGAGCCTTAGCCCAGCAGGTGCCTGGAAATGTGCTTCGAGATTTCCACCATCGAAGTCTTGCCGGTGAACTCGAACTTCACCTGGCCCAGCGATGAAAAGTAGATCTCCAGCTCGGAGTCCAGGTCGAAGGTGCCGGAGGTTTCCACCGAGTAGGCGACTATGTTTTTGTAGGGCAGGGAGGTGAAATCCTTTTTGCTGCCGGTGATGCCCTGAACGTTGACCGCGATAATGCGCTTGTTGGTAAACACCACGCCGTCGCGCATGGCCTTATAGGCGTCGATCACCTGCTCGCCTTCCAGCAACAGGTCGCTGATCCGCTCGGCGTATTCGTCGTTTTGCTTGAGCTTGAAGAAGCCTTTGTTGTTGAAGTCGATCATGGGGGGAGTCCTTATTTCTGAAGCGATATTCCAGGTTTTTTGCTGGCTGTTAAGGCGTGTCGGACCCGGCTCAGGTTCCATCGGCTCCTATGCAAAGCGTATGGTCTTTGCGGTGAGTCCGCCGTTTGGGTATTGGTGGTACAGCGTTATACCAAGAGTTTGCTGGTAGCAGATATCAGTTAAGGCGATGTCTCTGATGGTCTTCGGATTATCCTGATTGATTTTTAGCCGGAATTAATAATTTATGAGGCAGCTGTTACTTTGGACTGCACATGATTTTATTTTCATACGGCATCACTGGTTAAGACCACTGTTGGGAACTGAAAGGATGAAACGGATTTTAGCGGTTTTGCTTTTGACCACAGGCAATATGGGTAACGTCGCTTACGCAGGGGTTGATGTTGCAGCGGCCCGGCAGTCGTTGAAGAATTATGGTCTCGGCTATTGCATCGTTAATCAGTTTAAAAATGAGTCCGATGTGAAGAGCGATATTGAGTCGGCTATTGGCGCCTATTCCTTCATGGGAAGTGGTATGCACACCATTCTTCAAAATGAAGATACCCTGGAGACTCTGCATAATCCTTATGATGCAACGACGGACTTTGTATTTTCCATGTATGAGAAAACCCAAGCCAGTAGCAAATATACGGATAAGAAAGTCGTGTTCTATGCCTGCCTCGATATCTATAACTCCAAGGCGTTCGACGATTTTATCAAGACGCAGGACCCGTACATTTCCAAGTGAAGGGGATCATCACTGATCCGGTTCTCTCAGACTGAGCGCGATATCCAATATCGTGCTCGTCACCCTGACTTAAAACAACTTCCAGCCATAACTCAGCAACAACCGGTTCTCATTGGTATCGGTCCGATAATTCGAGCGCGCCACCACCGCGAGTCGGTTGCGCGCGAGGAGTCAGGCGTCGGAGTGTTCGGCGCGCAGTTCGTCGATCATCCGCAAGCAGTGGCTGAGCCCCGCCGACACATCGCCGACCCGCCGGCTGATGATGATCGGCGAGGTGGCGTTGGCTTCCAGCAGCGGGCTGAAGCCGATGTCGTCGCGGTGCAGCAATTGCACCGAAGCCGGCACCAGGGTGATGCCGATGCCGGCGCCCACCAGGCCGATGGCGGTCTGCAGTTCGTTGGTCCACTGCACGATGCGGATGTTCAGGCCGTGGGTGTTGAACAGCGCGATCACATGGTCGGCGTAGCTCGGGCGCGGGTTGCCGGGGTAGAGCACGAAAGGCTCGTCGGCCAGTTGCGCGAGGCTCACCGGCTGGCCGATCAGTGGATGGCCGGCGGGCAGGGCGGCCACCAGGCGATCCTCGGTCTGCACCTTCTGCACGATGGCTGGGTCGTCGATGCGGATCCGCCCGAAGCCGATATCGATGCGCCCGGCCTTGAGCGCTTCCACCTGTTGCAGGGTGGTCATTTCCGACAGCCCCAGTTCCAGGGCCAGGGTCTCGTGGCTGCGCAGGCGGCGGATCAGTTCCGGCAGCAGGCCGTACAGGGTCGAGGGGGCAAAGCCGATGCCGAGCCAGGTCTTTTCGCCGTGGCCGATGCGCCGGGTGTTGTCGCAGACCTTGGCCAGTTGCTCCAGCAGCACGCTGGAATGCTCATAGAAAAAGCGCCCGGCTTCGGTCAGGCGCAACGGCCGGCTGCGCTCCAGCAACAACACCCCGAGTTCTTCTTCCAGTTGCTGGATCTGCCGGCTCAGGGGCGGCTGGGCGATGTGCAGGCGCTCGGCGGCCTTGGTGAAGTTGAGGGTCTGGCCCAGCACCTGGAAGTAACGCAGATGACGCAGTTCCATAAGGCCTCCGCGGACAAAGGTTGGATACCTTCAAGGTATCGAGCCAGACCAATTCTATATTGGAACCCCGTAAAAAGCCGTACGAGAATCGGTTCCATAACTTCAAGAACCTGATGGGTATGGAAATGCTTTCAAGTGCCATTGAATCGATCGAAACGATCATTGTCGATCTGCCCACCATCCGCCCGCACAAGCTGGCGATGCACACCATGCAGAACCAGACCCTGGTGCTGATCCGCCTGCGCTGCGCCGACGGCATCGAAGGCCTGGGCGAAGCCACCACCATCGGCGGCCTGGCCTATGGCAATGAAAGCCCGGACAGCATCAAGACCAATATCGACCGCTTCTTCACGCCGCTGCTGCTCGGCCAGGACGGTGCCAATATCAATGCCGCCATGCAGCGCCTGGAGCGCAGCATTCGCGGCAACACCTTCGCCAAATCCGGCATCGAAAGCGCCTTGCTCGACGCCCAGGGCAAACGCCTGGGGCTGCCGGTCAGCGAACTGCTCGGCGGCCGGGTGCGCGACGCCTTGCCGGTGGCCTGGACCCTGGCCAGCGGCGACACCGCCAAGGACATCGCCGAAGCGCAAAAGATGCTCGATCTGCGCCGCCACCGCATCTTCAAACTGAAGATCGGCGCCGGCGAGGTGGACCGCGACCTGGCCCATGTGATCGCGATCAAGAAGGCCCTGGGCGACCGCGCCAGCGTGCGGGTCGACGTCAACCAGGCCTGGGACGAAGCGGTGGCGGTGCGTGCCTGCCGGGTGCTGGGCGGCAACGGCATCGACCTGATCGAACAGCCGATTTCACGCAACAACCGCGCCGGCATGGTGCGCCTGAACGCCATCAGCCCGGCGCCGATCATGGCCGACGAATCCATCGAATGCGTGGAAGACGCCTTCAACCTGGCCCGCGAAGGCGCGGCCTCGGTGTTCGCCCTGAAGATCGCCAAGAACGGCGGCCCGCGCGCGGTACTGCGCACCGCGGCGATCGCCGAGGCGGCGGGTATCGGCCTGTACGGCGGCACCATGCTCGAAGGCGGTATCGGCACCCTGGCGTCGGCCCATGCCTTCCTGACCCTCAATACCTTGAGCTGGGACACTGAGCTGTTCGGTCCGCTGCTGCTGACCGAGGACATCCTCGCCGAGCCGCCGCTGTACCGCGATTTCCAGCTGCACGTATCCCGGGCGCCGGGCCTCGGCCTGAGCCTGGACGAGGAGCGCCTGGCGTTCTTCCGCCGCGACCAAGCCTGAACTGCCATTCATCACGTCTTAAGGAGAGCACCATGCTGTTCCACGTCAAAATGACCGTGAACCTGCCGGTCGACATGAACCCCGAGCGCGCCGCCCAGCTCAAGGCCGACGAAAAGGCCCTGGCCCAGCGCCTGCAGGAGCAGGGCAAGTGGCGGCATCTGTGGCGTATCGCCGGCCTGTATGCCAACTACAGCGTGTTCGACGTCGACAGCGTGCAGGAACTGCACGACCTGCTGATGCAACTGCCGCTGTACCCGTACATGGCTATCGAAGTGAACGCGCTGTGCAGGCATCCTTCGTCCATTCATGCGGATGACCGCTGAGCCCGCGCCAGCCTGCTCCACACTCTAATAAATACAAGATGAGGAATAACCATGAACGTCCGAATTTCCCACACTGCCAGCGCCCAGAAATTTCTCGAAGAAGTCAGCGGCCAGTTCAACGATCAGGGCAACCCACGCACCAAGGCCCTGGTGTACCGCATCCTGCGTGACACGGTGAACATCATCGAAGACCTCGACGTGACCCCGGAAGAATTCTGGAAGGCGGTCAACTACCTCAACGTGCTCGGCGCGCGCCAGGAAGCCGGGCTGCTGGTGGCCGGCCTGGGCCTGGAGCACTACTTGGACCTGCTGATGGACGCGGCCGACGAACAGGCCGGCAAGACCGGCGGCACCCCGCGCACCATCGAAGGCCCGCTTTACGTGGCCGGCGCGCCGCTGAGCCAGGGTCAAGCGCGCCTCGACGATGGCGTCGATCCGGGCGTGGTGCTGTTCATGCAGGGCCAGGTGCGCAACACCGCCGGCGAACCTCTGGCCGGGGCCATAGTCGATGTCTGGCACGCCAACACCGGCGGTACCTATTCCTATTTCGACACCACCCAGTCCGACTTCAACCTGCGTCGGCGCATCGTCACCGATGCCGAAGGCCGCTACCGTTTCCGCAGCATCGTGCCTTCGGGCTACGGCTGCCCACCGGACGGTCCGACCCAGCAGTTGCTCGACCAGTTGGGCCGCCACGGCCAGCGTCCGGCGCATATCCACTTCTTCATCTCGGCCGATGACCACCGTCACCTGACCACCCAGATCAATCTCGATGGCGACGAATACCTGCACGACGATTTCGCCTACGCCACCCGTGACGAACTGATCGCCAAGATCACCTTCAGCGACGATCAGCAGCGTGCGGCGCAATACGGGGTCAGCGGGCGTTTCGCCGAGATCGACTTCGACTTCACCCTGCAGTCGTCGGCCCAGCCCGAGGAGCAGCAACGCCTGGAGCGGGTGCGAGCGCTGGAGGACTGACAGCGCGGCAGATCCCGATTCGGGGCCACGGGATAACGTGAGTGATCCCGTGGTTTTTGCCGTTGTGAGCCGCGGTCGAAGTCTTGCGTGATGGGCCAGCGGTGGCGAACGATCACCGCCCGGCAATAACAATCCCAATAACAAAAACGGGGAGTGACCCGCTTATGGAAACCCATCTGTTGAGTGAGCGCAGCCGGGTATTCGCCCAGGCCGATCCCTACGCTGTGTCCGGCTATGTCAACCAGCATGTGGGCAGCCACTGCATCCGTTTGCCCAAGGCCGGCAGCCCCCAGGCCAGCCTCAATCACCGGCAGTTCGCCAGCCTCGACCTGTGCTCGATCAGCTACGGCGGCAGCGTGCGCGTCACCTCGCCGGCGCTGGAAACCATCTACCACCTGCAAGTGTTGCTGCGTGGCCACTGCCTATGGCGCGGCCATCGCCAGGAGCATTACTTCGCCCCCGGCGAGCTGCTGCTGATCAACCCTGACGATCCGGTGGACCTGACCTACTCCGACGATTGCGAGAAATTCATCATCAAGGTGCCCACCCGCCTGCTGGAGTCGGTGTGTGAGGAGCAGCGCTGGCTGTATCCGGGGCAGGGCGTGCGCTTTGTGGGCAACCGCTACCAGCTGGATGAGCTGGAAGGCTTTATCAACCTGCTGAACGTGGTCTGCCGCGAAGCCGAAGCCGCCGAATGCATCCCCCGGGTGCAGGAGCATTACGCGCAGATCGTCGCGAGCAAGATGCTCAGCCTGATGAAGACCAACATCCGGCGGGTGGGCCTGGGCTCGTCGTCGGCGACCTTCGAGGCCATCGCCGACTACATCGAGCGCAACCTCAAGCAGGACATCGGCTGCGAAGAGCTGGCGCAGCAGGCGCAGATGAGCCTGCGCTCGCTCTATGCGCTGTTCGAGCGCAACGCCCGCAGCACGCCCATGCGCTACATCCGCCAGAAGAAACTCGAGCGGATCCACGCCTGCCTGCGCGACCCCAGCTGCAACGTGCGCAACATCACCGAACTGGCCATGGACTTCGGTTTCCTGCACCTGGGACGCTTCTCGGAAAGCTACCGCAAACAGTTCGGCGAACTGCCTTCCGACACCCTCAGACGCCGGCCTTGATCCAGATTGTGTTTCTGTAGGAGCGGCCGGTCGACGCTCGATTGCCGGCGATCGGGAACGACGCGTTGGTGTCTGATCCGACGCCATCGCGAGCAAGCTTCGCTCCTACAGAAGCCGTGCCCGCCGCGTCATCCCCGATTCCTCGTAGCCGCTGCCGAGCCTGCGAGGTTGCGATCGGCTGCGCAGCAGTCGCAAAACCTGAAACCGCGATCGTCCTGGATAAACAGGCGAGGCCCGAGTGGCGGCCGGTACGTCGGAATGCCGCCCAACCCGGTCGCAGCCTCGCAGGCTCGGCAGCGGCTACGGCTGTAGGACTTGCCCTACAAAACTCTGCAGAAAACGGATAGTGGTCTGCACGCAACGGATATTGCCCCCGCACACCCCGCCCTAGCATGAGCCTTGCCTGAATAAAAACAATGGAGGCGGCGGCCATGACCCTGCGACCCGAATACCTTCACTCCCTGCTTGAAGAAGACCGTGACCGGGGCGTCTACCGCTGCAAGCGGGAGATGTTCACCGACCCCCGGCTGTTCGACCTGGAAATGCAGCACATCTTCGAGGGCAACTGGCTGTACCTTGCCCACGAGAGCCAGATCCCCAACAACAATGACTACTACACCACCATGGGCCGGCAGTCGGTGTTCATCGCGCGCAACAAGGACGGCGAACTCAATGCCTTCCTCAATGCCTGCAGCCACCGTGGCGCCATGCTCTGCCGGCACAAGACCGGCAACAAGTCATCCTACACCTGCCCGTTCCACGGCTGGACCTTCAACAACTCCGGCAAGCTGCTCAAGGTCAAGGACCCGGCCGCCGCGGGTTACCCGTCGAGCTTCAACTGCGAAGGCTCCCACGACCTGACCAGGGTCGCGCGCTTCGAGTCCTATCGTGGCTTCCTGTTCGGCAGCCTCAACCCCGACGTGCTGCCCCTGGTGGAGCACCTGGGCGAGTCGGCGAAGATCATCGACATGATCGTCGACCAGTCCGCCGACGGCCTGGAAGTGCTGCGCGGTTCCTCGAGCTACATCTACGAAGGCAACTGGAAGCTCACCGCGGAAAACGGCGCCGACGGCTACCACGTAAGCTCGGTGCACTGGAACTACGCGGCCACCCAGAGCCAGCGCAAGCAGCGTGAAGCCGGGGAAGAGATCAAGACCATGAGCGCCGGCAGCTGGGCCAAGCAGGGCGGCGGTTTCTATTCCTTCGACAAGGGCCACATGCTGCTCTGGACCCGCTGGTCCAACCCCGAGGACCGCCCGCTCTACGAGCGTCGCGATGAACTGGCCCGCGACTTCGGCCAGGCCCGCGCCGACTGGATGATCGAGAACTCGCGCAACCTGTGCCTGTATCCCAACGTCTACCTGATGGACCAGTTCAGCTCGCAGATCCGCATCGCCCGGCCGATCTCGGTGGACCGCACCGAGATCACCATCTACTGCATCGCGCCCAGGGGCGAAAGCGACGAAGCCCGCGCCATGCGCATCCGCCAGTACGAGGACTTCTTCAACGTCAGCGGCATGGCCACCCCGGACGACCTGGAGGAATTCCGTTCCTGCCAGATGGGCTATCAGGGCTGCAACAACGCCTGGAACGACATGTCCCGCGGCGCCGAACACTGGGTCGAGGGCGCGGACGATGCGGCCCGGGAAATCGACCTGCAACCGATCCTCAGCGGCGTGCGCACCGAAGACGAAGGCCTGTTCGTGATGCAGCACAAGTACTGGCAGCAAACCATGCTCGAGGCGGTGGCCGTCGAAGCCGCGCGAACCATTGCCGTGGAGGCTGTGTGATGAGCATTTCCCATGACACCGTGCGCGATTTTCTCTACCGCGAAGCGCGCTACCTGGACGACAAGGACTGGGACAGCTGGCTGGAACTCTACGCCGCCGACGCGACCTTCTGGATGCCGTCCTGGGACGACAACGACGAACTCACCGAAGACCCGCAGCGGGAAATCTCGCTGATCTGGTACGGCAGCCGCTGCGGCCTGGAAGACCGGGTGTTCCGGATCAAGACCGAGCGCTCCAGCGCGAGCATTCCCGACACCCGCACCTCGCACAACCTGAGCAACATCGAGCTGCTGGAGCAGGCCGACGGCCTGTGCAAGGTGCGCTTCAACTGGCACACCCTGAGCTTTCGCTACAAGACCGTCGACAGCTACTTCGGCACCAGCTTCTACACCCTCGATGTGCGCGGCGAGACCCCGCGGATCCTGGCCAAGAAAGTCATCCTGAAGAACGATTACGTTCGTCAGGTCGTCGATGTCTACCACCTCTGAGGCGACCGCCATGACTCATCACATCGCACTCAATTTCGAAGACGGGGTGACCCGCTTCGTCGCCGCCAACGCCGGCGAAACCGTGGCCGATGCCGCCTACCGCCAGGGCATCAATATCCCCCTGGACTGCCGCGACGGCGCCTGCGGCACCTGCAAGTGTTTCGCCGAAGCCGGGCGCTACGACCTGGGCGAGGAATACATCGACGACGCGCTGACCGCGGCTGAAGCCGAGCAGGGCTTCGTGCTGACCTGCCAGATGCGCGCCTTGAGCGACTGCGTGGTGCGGGTGCCGGCTTCGTCGCAGGTTTGCCGCACCGCCCAGGCCACCTTCGACGCCACCATCAGCGCGGTGCGCCAGCTGTCCGACAGCACCATCGCCCTGTCGATCAAGGGCGAGGCCCTGAGCAAGCTGGCATTTCTGCCGGGGCAATACGTCAACCTCGGCGTGCCCGGCAGCGAGCAGACCCGGGCCTATTCCTTCAGCTCGCTGCAGCGCGACGGCGAGGTCAGCTTCCTGATCCGCAACGTGCCGGGCGGCCTGATGAGCAGCTTCCTCACCGGCCTGGCGAAAGCCGGTGACCCCATGAGCCTGGCCGGGCCCCTGGGCAGCTTCTACCTGCGCGATATTCGCCGGCCGCTGTTGCTGCTGGCCGGGGGCACCGGGCTGGCGCCGTTCACCGCGATGCTGGAGAAAATCGCCGAGCAGGGCAGCGAGCATCCGCTGCACCTGATCTACGGGGTGACCAACGATTTCGACCTGGTGGAAATGGATCGCCTGGAAGCCTTCGCCGCGCGCATCCCCAACTTCAGCTTCAGCGCCTGCGTGGCCAACCCCGAGAGTCGCCACCCGCTCAAGGGCTACGTCACCCAGCATATCGAGCCCAGGCACCTGAACGACGGTGATGTGGATGTGTACCTGTGCGGCCCGCCGCCGATGGTCGAGGCGGTGAGCCAGTTCATTCGCGAGCAGGGCATCGCCCCGGCCAACTTCTACTACGAAAAATTCGCCGCCAGCGCGGCCTGATTTCCACCCTGACTCTGTGCCCGCGATAGCGATAGTGCGTGCACAGCCGAGCTTTCAGCCTGTCGGCTGATCGCGAGCAAGCTCGCTCCTACAGATGGCGTATCGGGTTTACTGGCATGAGGTTTTGAGATGAGCAGATTCGAGGAAAAAGTCGCCCTGGTCACCGGGGCGGCGCAGGGCATTGGCCGGCGGGTCGCCGAGCGCCTGGCCGAGGAGGGGGCGCGGCTGGTGCTGGTGGATCGCTCCGAGCTGGTGTTCGAGTTGCAGGCCGAGCTGGCCCCCAGGTTCGAGGTGCTGGCGCTGACCGCCGACCTTGAGCAGTACGCCGAATGCAGCCGGGCGATGGCCGCGGTCGTCGAGCGATTCGGGCGCATCGACGTGCTGGTCAACAACGTCGGCGGCACCATTTGGGCCAAGCCGTTCGAGCACTATGCAGAGCAGCAGATCGAAGCCGAAGTGCGTCGTTCGCTGTTCCCCACCTTGTGGTGCTGCCACGCGGCGCTGCCGTACATGCTGGAGCAGGGCAGCGGCGCCATCGTCAATGTGTCGTCCATCGCCACCCGCAGCATCAACCGCGTGCCCTATGGCGCGGCCAAGGGCGGGGTGAATGCCCTGACCGCCTGCCTGGCGTTCGAGACCGCCGGGCGCGGGGTGCGGGTCAACGCCACCGCCCCCGGCGGCACCGAAGCGCCGCCACGGCGCATTCCGCGCAACAGCGCCGAGCAGAGCGCCGAGGAGCAGGTCTGGTACCGGCAGATCGTCGACCAGACCGTCGACAGCACCCTGATGAAACGCTACGGCACCATCGACGAGCAGGCCGCGGCGATCCTGTTCCTGGCCTCCGACGAGGCGTCCTACATCACCGGCCTGGTCATGCCGGTAGGCGGTGGCGACCAGGGCTGAAGTGTCAGGCGTCATTGAAAATTGCACCCTGACCGTAGGAGCGAGGCTTGCCCGCGATGGCGTCCGGCCTGGCACACCGCAGCGCTCCAATCGTGGGCAAGCCTCGCTCCTACAGGACTGCGCAAACGCACATCCGGTTTCTCATAAAACAACAACAAGAGTCAGATGCCATGCGAAACATAGACAGCAATCAATTGATCGACGGGGCACGCTTCAATGCCTTCCACTGGCGCGTGCTGTTCTGGTGCGCGCTGATCATCATCTTCGACGGCTACGACCTGGTGATCTACGGCGTGGTGTTGCCGGTGCTGATGCAGGAGTGGGGCCTGAGCCCGCTGCAGGCCGGGGCGCTGGGCAGCTATGCGCTGTTCGGCATGATGTTCGGCGCGCTGTTTTTCGGCACGCTGTCGGAGCGCATCGGCTGCAAGAAAGTCATCGCCATCTGCGTGGTGCTGTTCAGCGGTTTCACCCTGCTCAACGGCTTCACCACCACGCCCACCCAGTTCGGCATCTGCCGCTTTATCGCCGGCCTCGGCATCGGCGGGGTGATGCCCAATGTGGTGGCGCTGATGAACGAATACGCGCCGAAGAAAATCCGCAGCACCCTGGTGGCGATCATGCTCAGCGGCTACTCGGTGGGCGGCACGCTGTCCGCCGGCCTGGGCATCGTGCTGCTGCCGAATTTCGGCTGGCAGGCGGTGTTCTATGTGGCGGCGATTCCGTTGTTGCTGCTGCTGCTGATTCTCAGGTTCCTGCCCGAATCCCTGGGCTTCCTGCTGCGCCAGGGCCGGGACGACGAAGCGCGCCAGGTGCTGCAATGGGTCGAGCCGGGCTTCGTCGCGCAACCCGGCGACTCGTTCGTCAAGGCCAACCTCAAGACCGCCGGCGCGCCGGTGGTGCAGCTGTTCCGCGAAGGCCGGGCGCTGAGCACCCTGATGCTCTGGGTGGTGTTCTTCTGCTGCCTGCTGATGGTCTACGCGCTCAACTCCTGGCTGCCCAAGCTGATGGCCAGCGCCGGTTACAGCCTGGGCTCGAGCCTGATGTTCCTGCTGGTGCTGAACCTCGGGGCGATTTTCGGCGCCGTGGGCGGCGGCTGGATCGGCGATCGCCTGAAGCTGCAAAAGGTCCTGGTGGCGTTTTTTATCGTGGCTGCGGTGTCTATCAGCCTGCTCGGCTTCAAGAGCCCGCACGGGTTGCTGTACGCCCTGATCGCGATTGCCGGGGCCACCACCATCGGCACGCAGATCCTGGCCTTCGCCTGTGTCGCCCAGTTCTATCCGGTGACGATCCGCTCCACCGGCATTGGCTGGGCCTCGGGCATCGGCCGCAGCGGGGCCATTGTCGGGCCGCTGCTGGGCGGTGCCTTGGTGAGCATCGAGCTGCCGCTGCACTATAACTTCATGGCCTTTGCCATTCCGGGAGCGGTGGCGGCGCTGGCGATGTGTTTCGTCTACCCGCGGCCCGCCAAGGCGCTGCCGGTCCGCCAGGCCAGCGCGCCGTCCCTGTAGCTGGGGCCATGACCGGTGCGGGCGCCCAGGTGCCGGCACCGGTGGTTCAGTCATGCCATGCCTCAGGGCTTCGGAGCTTGCATGCAGCCGTTGATCGAGGATTTCTCATTGTCGGCGCTGGTGGCCGGGTTTATCGCCACGCTGATTTCCTATGCCGGGCCGCTGGTGATCATCTTCCAGGCGGCCCTCGTCGGGCTCGCCCTGTTCGCCGCCATGGCCGTACCGCGGGATCGCGAGGCGGCGTTGATCACCTTTCTGGTTACAGCGTCGGGCATGTCGCTGTTCGGTTTGTCGGCGGCCTTCTGGGGGCTGCTGTTTGGTCTGGTGGCCCGTGGCGTGCTGACCCTGCGTCGTCCGCAGGGGTTACCGGCGGCGAGGGAGGCACAGGCGCGTAATTGACAGTGCTGCGGCACTGGCCATGTATCGAAAACCTTGCACAGGCCAATCACCTCCGGCCCGGCCAGGGGCTGCGGGGTTGCCATTCGCTGTTGCTGAAATGAGCGCGCAAGTCCCTGGAAACCTGTGGGTTTTTCGATACAACCCTTACCCATTCTTTACCTTCATGCGGTGCCCGATGTCGCACAAACGCTGTCTGAAACGACGAGAAACTTGTGGTTCTCGTCCTGAAAGAGAGTGAAGCGATGATATTGAGTCGAGTTGCAAAAGTGGCGGTAGTGATCGCCTTGTTGTCGTCCCTGTCGGGCTGCTGGATGTTCTTCCCGCCGGGTGGCGGCGGTGGCGGGCATGGCGGCGGTGGCGGCGGCCCGCATGGCGGTTTTGGCGGAGGTCCCGGCGGTGGCGGTCCACGCTGACCGCGACTGACCTGCTTTTGTAGGAGCCAGGCTTGCCGGCGATCGAGGCGCCGCGGTGTATCAGGCCGGACGCCATCGCGGGTAAGCGACTGGTCGGATACGCCGTCGCGAACCCCTTCTCGAGCCTGGGGCGCAAACCCCAGCACCTATACTCAATCCAGGCATGGTCGTGTGGTATCCGGTTGAAGCCTGCCCCGTCGTGAGCGGGCGGCCGTGGTCGACGCTGTGCGAGGGTTGCCATCTTGTACCTGCGTGCGCTGATCGTCGTGATGCTGCTGGTGCTGGCCGGATGCGCCGCGACCCAGCGTGTCCGCGAGGCGGTGGCGCCGGTGGTGGTGCCGGCCAGCACCTGGCGCCAGGTGGACCGGGAGATCGCCGAGGCTTCGCAGCAGGCGGTGATCCAGGTCAAGGTCTTTGCCCGCGGCTCCATGGAGCACTGGCGGGTGCGGGTCTATGCCGTTACCGAGGAAACCTTCATCCCCTGGTTCAGCAGTTACTGGACCCAGGAATGGATGGCCATGAAAGTCAGTTGGTACAGCCTCACCGCCGGCGACGAGCAGGACGCGGCGGCGACGCGGCTGGCGGAGTACCTCAAGGAGCAGTATCAGGAACAGGTGCTGGCACCGGTGGCGGTGGAGATCGACCCGGATGCGATTCTCAACCAGGCCACGGAGTTCTATATCGAGCTGCTGGACAAGCAGGTGCAGGTTATCGCCCAGCGTTATCGGTTGCCGGCCAAGCAGCTCGATCAACGGCTCAATGGCATCCAGGCGATTCGCCTGGGGCCGCCGCCGGCGCGCGATGCGTCGTTGTATCAGGTGTTGCATGCCAAGCCCCTGACTACGCTGCCGGCCTACTCGGCGCTGTACCAGCAGATCCATAGCGCGCCGGCGGGCACCGGCGAGGTGTCGTCCGAGGCCGGGATTGTCTCGGTGGCCAGGCAGGCCAGCGAAAAATTCGAAGCGCAGATGGCCGGCCGTGGCATTGCCGGCGCCGCGTCGGCGGTGGCCGGCAAGGTCGCTGGCGCAGTGATCTCCCTGGGCGCCGCGGGGTTTCGCGCGATTGCCCATGAGAGCGACCGGGCCGAGACCGAGGCGCAGATTCGCCAGAGCCTGGGCAAGGCGTTCGACCAGGCCTGGTTCAAGCTGTTGAACAACACCGGCAACGGGGTGATGGCCGGGGTGTATTACCTGGCCGGGCATATCGAGGGCGAACTGGGCCAAAGCGCGGTGCCGGAGCCCCCGCTGGAGACGGTGCCGGGCACTGTGCATCCGCCCGCGACGCCGGGCCTGAGCGCCCCGCAAACCGGTTGGCAGCCGGAGCCATGAAGCCCGTCGGTCGGTCGATTCAGGTTTTTTCGCGCCGACTTGTCGATTGTCGGCGATGCGGATCGACCAGTTCCCAGAGTGACCGACAGCAAGGTCGGGATCCGATGTTCAACCCCAATCAGCAGGAGCAGGATCATGTCTTATGTCGATGGTTGTGTACTGGCGGTACCCACCGCCAACCGCGAGGCCTTCAAGCAGCATGCGCAGGTCGCGGCGAAGGTGTTCAAGGAGTTCGGCGCCTTGAGCGTGGTCGATTGCTGGGGCGACGACGTGCCCGAGGGCAAGCTGACCTCGTTCCCCATGGCGGTCAAGCTCAAGGCGGACGAGACGGTGGTGTTCAGCTGGATCATCTGGCCGTCCCGCGAAATCCGCGATGCGGGCATGCAAAGAGCCATGGAAGACCCGCGGCTCAAGCCCGACGTCTGCCCGATGCCGTTCGACGGCCAGCGCATGATTTATGGCGGATTCACGATGCTGCTCAATGCCTGAGGCGTCACCAGCGAAACATCGGCAGCGGCCGCAGCGGCGTACGCAGCAACTGCCGGGCCGAAGCGCGCGCCAGCATCCAGTGAAAACCCTGGTTGGGGTAGCGTGCCTGCACCTCGCGGATAAACGGGCGGGGCAGGCCGAAGTTGAGCAAGCCCAGGGAGACGTCGATCGTGTCGGCCTGCCGGAACGCTTCGACGCTCGCGGCGTGGGCCTGGCGATAAGGGCGCAGTTTGTGATGCTGCTCGATCAGCGCGCTGACTTGCTCAGCCAGCTGTGACTCGCCGCGCTCGGCCAGAAAGGCCCGGGCCAGCTGGATCGACGGCGCCAGGTAGTCGAGGGTGCCGTGGGTCCAGATACCCAGGTCATGAAAGGCCGCGGCGATCTGCACCGCGCAGGACAGCGGCCGGTCCTGCGGATTGAGCGCGGTGTAGAAGCTCAGCACGCGATATATATGATTGCGATAGCCGGGCAGGTCCTTGCCGATCACCGTGGCGAAAGAGGCAAGGATCTGTTCGGTGAGCGAGCATTCGAGAACGACGTCCATGTGGTCTGCTCCGGGTCTGGAAGGACGACAGTATAGGGCTCGGCGCAGGGCTTGAGGATGCGGGCGTCGCGGCGTACCGGCAGGTTGCGGATCGATTCAACGCCAGGAACAAAGGGCGGACCCGATGCTGGCCCGCCCTTTTTTCATTGCGCCGTTCGCTGGCGGTATTCGGTGGTGGTCATGCCGGCGTAGCCCCAGTTATCGGTGTCGACTTCCTCGATGACGATGTGGGTCAGTTCCGGGGCCTTGTTCAGCACCCGTTGCAGGGTTTCGGTGATCTCGCGGATCACCTGGGCTTTCTGTTCGCGGGTCACGCCGTCACGGGTGATGCGGACGTTGACGAAAGGCATGGCATTACTCCTGAGGAAAAGATGGGGGTTGCAAGGGACGGGAGGCACGCGGGCCTCCCGCCGGGTTTACCATTTGCCGCTGCTCATGCCGCCGTCCACCGGCAGCACCACGCCGGTGGTGAAGCCGGCGCCGGACAGGTAGAGCACCGCGTCGGCGATTTCCTCTATGCGTCCGACCCGTCCGGCCGGTTGCAGGCCGTCGAGGAAGGCGCGGTGCGCCGGGTCGTGCATCGGCGTGTCGATGATCCCCGGGGCCACCGCGTTGACCTGGATATTGAACGGCGACAGCTCCAGGGCCAGGGCGCGGGTCATCTGGTTCACGCCGCCCTTGATCAGCACCGGCAACGCCGCCGGGACCGCCAGGTTCGGTTGCAGCGCGACGCTGGCGCTGATGTTGATGATGTGGCCCCGGCGCCGCTCGATCATGTGCCGCGCGGCGGCCTGGGAGGCGTAGACCACACCCTTGAGGTTGGTCTCCAGCAGGCTTTCCAGCTCCTCGGGGCTGTAGTCGATAAACGCCTTGGGCAGGAAGAAGCCGGCGTTGTTGACCAGCACATCGACCTGGCCGAAACGGTCGATGGCGCGTTCGACCAACTGCATGGCGGTGGCCGGGTCGGCAATGTCGCCTTCGACCCCGAGAAAACGCTCGCTGTGGCCCAGGGTTTCGGCCGCCGCGGCCAGCCGCTGTGCCGAGCGGGCATTGCCGACCACGTTGTAGCCGCGTTCCAGGTAGGCCTGGGCCAGGCCGAGGCCGATGCCGCTGGAGGCGCCGGTGATGATGACGGTGCTGTTGTGGTTCAGGGTGTGGCTCATGGGGATAGTCCTGTTCTGCGGTGAGAGGGGTTCCAGCGCTGTTGGGCAGAACTATATTTGTGTGCAGAATGCTGATAAACAGCGCTTCAGGCACTTCACTTGATACATGGTGTAATCAATGAGTCGGCAATTCGACGATGTGCTGCTGGGCAGCATCGAGCTGTTCTGCATGGCGGCGGAGATCGGCAGCTTTACCGGCGCGGCGCTGGCGGCCGGGGTCACGCCGGCGGCGGTCAGCCGCTCGGTGTCGCGTCTGGAAGAGCGGCTCGGCGTCCGCCTGTTCGTGCGCACCACCCGCAGCATCCGCCTGACCGACGGCGGGCGTGACTATCACCAGCAATGCCGCAGCGCGCTGAACCAGATGCTCGAGGCCGAGCGACAGTTGACCGGGCAGCAGCTGGCGCCTTCCGGCACCTTGCGCATCAGCCTGCCGACCACCTACGGCCATCTGCGGATCCTGCCGCTGCTGCCGGAGTTTCGTCGGCGCTACCCGCAGATGCGGGTGGAGGTCAACCTGAGCAACCGCAATATCGATTTCGTCGAAGGGGGCTACGACATGGCGATCCGGGTGCGCGCGCAGCCGGATTCCGGGTTGGTCGCGCGGTTGCTGGAGGACGCCGAACTGGTGGTGTTCGCCGCCCCGGATTACCTGGCGCGGGCCGGTACCCCGCAGCGGCTCGACGACCTGGCGCAGCACGAGTGCATCCAGTTCGAGCTGCCCAGCAGCGGCCGGCGCATCGCCTGGCTGTTCAACGGCGCCGACGGCCCCTGCGAAGTGCTCGCCGAGGGGGCCTACGTGTGTTCGGAAGACCTACAGGGGGGCGTGACCTTGGCCAAATACGGCGCCGGCCTGTTCCAGACCTACCGTTTCATGGTCGAGCGCGAGCTGGCCGAGGGTTCCCTGGTGGAGGTGCTGCAGCCTTACGGCGGCCGTTCGCGGCCCTTCAGCCTGCTGTATCCCCACAACCGGCACGTGCCGTTGCGCCTGCGCGCCTTTATCGATTTCCTGCTGGAGAAACAGCAGGGCTGGAAGACCTGAAGCAGGGATGGGCAGCCCGGGATGGATTGGTTAGTATGGCGGCCGGGCTTCCTGGGCGCCCACCTCGCGAAAGCGCAAGCACCTTCAAATCCCGCAAGCACCACGCTTGCATACCCCCTCCGGGCCAATAGCGAGCAGGCCGATTCTCTTGGAGTTGGTATGCCTATCCAGAAATCCGTTCCCCGTTCACCCGCCAGTCAGGCCGCCAGCCTGGTACTGCGCGAAGCCAAACGCCTGCATCGCACTGCAACCAGCGGTTCGCTGGCTGGCGCCTTGCCGATCCTGCGGCGCTTGCTGGCGAGCAACAGCTTGCCTGGCCTGTCGTTGCCCGAGCTGTATCGGCAGCGCGACAAGGTGCAGCGCAAACACCTGTTGCGCACCCTGGCCAGCGAGGCCGGTTTTGCCAGTTGGGAGACCTACCGCCAGGTCCTCGACGAGCTGGCGCCCGAGCAGTTGCAGCATTTTGAACTGGTCTATCGCCAGGCGGGTCATCTCAACTGCTGGTTCTCGTCGCCGGACGAGGCCCGGGAGTACGTGGCCCATCACGGCGGCCGGCTGTTGTGCGTAGGGCAACAGGCGGTGGTGCTGGTGGATCTGCCGGCGGCGTAAGACAGGCACGGCACCCGGGATTTCCCCGAGTGCCGTTTTTTCATTGGCATGCGGCACCTGCGTGTCCCCGTAGGAGCGAGGCTTGCCCGCGATGGCGCCGTCCCTGAGCCACCGCGGCGCCCCGATCGCCGCCCGCTGGCTCCTACAGGATCGCATCGCTCGCACGATCCTCCTTCATTTACGCGCTTCGAGAATCAGGTTGAACGGCGTTTCCGCGGCCCGGCGGAACTGGCTGAAGCCGGCTTCGCTGAAGACCTGGCGCAGGCGCGCTTCGCCGGCCTGGGCACCGAGGCCGAGGCCGACTTCCTGGGACAGCGAGTTGGGCGTGCAGATAAAGGTCGAGGCGGCATAGAACAGCCGCCCGACCGGGGTGATGTTCTGGTCCAGTTTATCGTTGGCGAACGGCTCGACCAGTAGCACGCTGCCGTCGTCTTTCAGCGCCTGGAAGGCATGTTGCGCGGCGCCCACCGGGTCGCCCATGTCGTGCAGGCAGTCGAAGAAGCAGATCAGGTCGTAGTCGTTGCCGGGGTAGGTCTTGGCGCTGGCCTGGGAGAACTGCACGCGGGCGGTCACCCCGGCTTCCTCGGCGCGTTGCGTCGCGGTAGTGACTGAGGGCTGGTGGTAGTCGAAGCCGAAAAACTGCGAGGCGGGATAGGCCTGGGCCATGATCACTGTCGAGGCGCCATGCCCGCAGCCGACGTCCGCCACCTTGGCCCCGGCCTGGAGTTTTTCCACCACGCCGTCCAGGGCCGGCAGCCACTCGGCCACCAGGTGCGCCCGATAGCCCGGGCGGAAGAAGCGCTCGGTGCCGCTGAACATGCACGGATGGTGGTCGCCCCAGGCCAGGGCGCCGTCGCCGCGCATCGCCGCCAGCAGTTTGTCCTTGTCGTGAAACAGCGCAGAGACCACCACGGCGCCACCGGCCACGTACACCGGCGAGTCCTCGATGGCCAGCGCCAGGGCCTGTTCTTCCGGCAGGCGGAACTGGCCGCCCTGGTGTTCCATGTAGCCGGACGCGGCATGGGCGCTCAGCCATTCGCGCAGCAGCCGCGCGTTGCAGCCGGTCTTGGCGGCCAGCGCCTCGGGGCTGACGAAGCGACTGTCGGCCATGGCCCGGTACAGGCCCAGTTCTTCGCCGACAATCATATTGGCGAGCATCGCCGCGCCGCCCATGTCTGACACCAGCTTGCCCATGAAATCGTTGAGCTTGGCTTCGTCCATGGCCTGGTCCTCCGCTGTGAGGGTCACTGCCGCCGACGGCCCGGCAGTGGCCGGATGGAGATACGCGGCGTGCGCGGGGAGGCCATGTCCCGGCGCTGCCGAATGAGCGGGCCTGGCAGGGCCGGCCCGTGTTCTGAAGAGCTGACGCGCGCCTCCCGCGGGGGACGGGGTGCGTGCCTACCGTTCAGGCAGGTGAGGCTGGCCATCGGGCCTGGGCGTCGAACCCGTGGCGGCAGGCGAGGCTGCGCGCGGGTTCCGGGACGCCCGGAGCAAGCGATTGCCGGTCGG